>CBFDBV010000015.1:0-24316 GCA_965603135.1 uncultured bacterium | reverse complement strand
CTCGTGCCCCGGGGTCGTGCAATGGACCTTGCCGGTCTTCGGGTCGTAGACGTAGGGCTTGCCGCTGACCGGGCACTTCATCACCGAGCTGCCGAGATCGGGCAGCTTGTCGGGGAGGGTGCCTTCGACCGGATCGGTGTCCATCTGGATGGCCATGCGTAGTTGGCTCAAGTTGTTCATGCACTCGACGGAGTGCCCCTTGTCAATGGCACGCGCAGGGATTGATTTGTCTTCGCTCGTGTTCCCTTCGTTGCCGCCTTTGAGGCCGTAGTACGCGCCGGCGAGCAGCGCTATAATCGCGATCACCAGGAGGATTTCGACGAGCACAAAGCCTCGGGTTCGGCGGTTGCCCGGCCTGAGCATCAAGCCTGCCCCTCCTCGACCCGCAGAGAGAACAGCGGCTGGCCGTACTCCACCGGCTGGCCGTCCTCTTGCAGCACCTCGACCAGTTCCCCGTCGGCGTCGCAGACCACGTCGGTGAGCTTGCGCAGCGCCTCGATAGTGCCGATCACCTGTCCCTCGCTCACCCGGTCGCCGACCTCGACCAGTGGCTCAGTATCAGGGCCCTTGCCCCGATGGAAGAGGCCCACCAGGCCCGCCTTCACCGTATGCAGCCGCGCCTGGGACTGTATGACTACCGGCTCCGCGCCAGGCTCGGCCTCTGTCCCTGCCCCTGCCTCGGCTGGAGCGGCCGTGCCATGACCCGGGCGCCTGGCGCGCACATAGGTGTCGCCGTCCTGGAGGGCCAGCTCCTCGGCCGCAGACTGCTTCAGCAGACCGATGACTCTGCGCACCGCGTCTCTGTCAAGCTTCACGGTAGCCTGCTCGCCCTCTGCTAGCTGCTGACTCGAGAGACGTATGCACCGGTCTCGGTGTCCACGCGAATGATGTCATCAACCGCGACGAACAGCGGCACCTGCACGGTAGCGCCGCCCTCGATGACTGCCGGCTTGGTGCCGCCCTGGGCGGTGTCGCCGCGCAGTCCCGGGTCGGTGCGCGTGACCTTCCGGTCCACGGTCCTGGGGACCTCGATGTCCACGAAGTTGCCCTTGTAGGTGGCGATCGTGACAGTCTCGCCCTCCTTGAGCCACTGCGTGCGGTCGCCGAGCGGGTGAGCGGCGATCTCCTGCTGCTCGTAGTCCTCGGTGTCCATGAACACGTAGCTGTCGCCGGACATATACAGGAACTGCATCTCGCGCCGGTCCACGTGCGCCCGCGCCACGTTCTCGCTGGGCCGGAAGGTCTTGGAAAAGATGTCGCCGGTGGTGATGTCCCTCAGTTGCGTCCGTACGATCGCCTGACCGCGTCCGGGCTTGTGATGATCAGCAGATACCACCTGGAGCACGCGGCCGTCCAGCTCGATGGTCAGCCCCGGCTTGAAATCGTTGGGCGAGATCAACTGTCCCAGCCTCCTGCGATGCCCGTTCTTCCCCTCGCTCTGCCTCCAGCGCCGGCTCGGGGGCCCCGCTTTCTGCAGCGGAGCGCTCCCACCAGGGACAGTCACCTAAGGTGACTGTCCCCCCACGTCCAGAGCGGAGGGGTAAAGTCAAGTGTACTAAATGATTGGGCAAAAGTCAAAGGTCGTACGGGGCTTGGGTGAGGGTGCGCCCGCCGTCTTCTGTGACCAGAACCAGCTCCTCCAGCCGCACGCCGCCCCAGCCCTCGATGTAGACCCCCGGCTCAACCGTGACTATCATCCCCGCCTCCAGGATGTCCTCGCTCTTGGCGCTCAGGGTCGGGAGCTCGTGGACCTCCAGGCCCACCCCGTGGCCCACGCCGTGGCTGAACTCGTTGGCAAAGCCGCGCTCGGTCAGGAGGTCGCGGGCCGCCGCATCCACCTCCCTGGTAGGCACTCCGGGGCCCACGGCCTCCAGGGCCGCTCTTTGCGCCTCGCGCACGGCGTGGTAGACCTCCGCCTGCCGCTCATCTGGCTCGCCGAGCATCACGGTGCGGGTGCAGTCGGAGCAGTACCCGCGCGCCCGGGCCCCGAAGTCCACCACCACGAGGTCGCCTTCGGCCAGCGCCCGCTCGCCGGGCGTGGCGTGCGGCTTCGCGCCGTTCGGCCCGCCGGCGACGATGGTGGGGAAGGACACCCCTTCAGCGCCGCCCAGGAGCATCTGCCGCTCCAGGTCGAGGGCGACCTCGCGCTCCGTGACGCCGGGCTCGGTGTTCGGTCTGACGGCCTCAAAGGCGCGGTCGGCGATGGCGGCTGCCGCCTCGACCAGCTCGACCTCGCGAGGGTCCTTGACGGCCCGCTGTCGTGCCAGGGCCTGCTTCGAGGGAACCAACTCGACCTCGGGGGCCTTCTCCTTGAGCGTCTCGAAGCCCGCGTAGGTGAGGTGTTCCGCCTCGAAGCCGGCCCTGCTCGCCTCGCTTGACGCGAGGCGCGCGGCGGCCTGCCCGAGATGGCCGTCGGCACCGGCGACGCTCTCGACCTGGGGCGCCTCCTCCTTCGCCTGCACGATGAAGCGGCTGTCGGTGCAGATGAGCACCGACTCGTCAACGACTCCCACGCCTTCGCCGGTGAAGCCGGTCAGGTAGCGCAGGTTGGTCGCCCGGCTCACCACGAACGCATCCAGCTTCTCCTCCGCCAGCCATGCCTGCAGCTTCTCCAGCCGCTCGGTGCTCATTCTTCACTCGCCTCCAACATGGCGCACAGGCCCCGCAGGGCCAGCAAGTAGCTGTCCGCGCCCAGGCCGCTGATGACGCCCACGCACGCCGTGGCGGTGATGGACTCGTGCCGCCAGGGCTCGCGCGCCAGGATGTTGCTCAGGTGGACCTCGATGGCCGGAGGCGAGACCGCCCGCAGCGCGTCGGCCAGCGCGACCGAGGTGTGCGTGTACCCGGCGGGGTTGATGATGATGCCGTCGGCCTCGGCGCCCGCTCGCTGGATGGCGTCAATCAGAGCGCCCTCGCTGTTATCCTGAACGATCTCGACCTCGAGGTCCAGCTCGTGAGCCAGCGCGCGGATCCGCTGGTCAATCTCCTCCAGGGTCACGCTTCCGTAGATGTCAGGCTCGCGCACCCCCAGCAGGTTCAGGTTCGGCCCGTGGATCACCGCTATCTTCATGGTTGCGCCCGCTCCTGTCGCTTTCGCTCGGCGCTACGCCCGGCCAGCTCCGCCTCGGCCTGGAGGCGCTCGGCCTCTACGACGTCTGCCTCATACCACATCCCTATCAGGCGCAGACGCTCCTCGCGACTGCGCTGGTACCGCGCGTACTCGCCGGCAAGGGCGCTCGCGCGGTGGAGGTATTGCGCTGCCCGTTCGAATTCCCCTGCATCCATCGCCTCGCGCCCCAGCGCCAGCCACGCATACGCATAGAAGTAGTCAGTGACCTGCTCCACCGCCTGATACTTGCCGACGGGCGATTCGTGGACCTCCTCAAGGCTGCGGTAGGTGGCGATGGCCTCATTGTGATTGCCTGTGCGCTCCAGCAGTTGCGCCAGGGCGACGTAGGCGCGCGGGTAGTTGGGGCCAAGTTCGACGGCCCTGCGCGCGGCCGCGAGCGCCGAGGTATACTCGCCCAGCGCCTCGTAGAGGTGGGCCAGCGCCAGGAAGTTGTCGGCCTTGAGCGGACACAGCTCGGTGGCACGCAGCCGTGCGGCCACCGCACGCCTGAAGCCGTAAAGAGTGCCGGAGTTCGCGGCTGCCTTTGCGGTATCTTCGAAGATGGCTGCATCCAGCGGGTCAGTGCGGCCGGCCTGTTGCAGCCAGCCTACCGCCAGCTCATGGCGGCCCTGACCGAGCAGGGCACGGCCACGCGCCGCCAGGATTTGTGCCTGGAGGCCTCGGCCGCACGCGGCCAGCACGATGATACAGGCCACGATTCCCACCCAGGTGAGCGCTCGCGACGCTGGCCGCAGCGCCTGCGCCGGAGGCTCCTCCGACTTGTCCGCCATCCTGTCCCCCGAAGCTTCAGCGAAGGGGGAAACCTTGGCGACGGCGGAAGATTGCGCCGCCGCGCGAGCCAGGCCGACCACGGCGGCGAGGGTGAGCCCGACGGCCGGGACGTACCAGGTGTAGTCCAGGAGGTTCTGCAGGCCGAGCGCGGCCAGCGCCGCCAGGCCGGCCACGGCCTCCATGCCCCGCGGACCGCCGGTGCGGGCGGCCGCCAGCAGCTCGCGGGCGAGGAGGGCAAGCCCCGCCAGCAGCGCCGCGAGAGCCGGCAGGCCCGCCTCAGCCGCCACCTGAAGCGACGTCTGATGGGCCATGCGAGTGAAGCCGGCCTGCGCGAAGCCCTGGTAGGCGAACTCGAAGGTGCCGGGCCCGAACCCTAGCAGCGGCCGCGCCCGGATCATCTCAACGGCCCCGCCCCAGGTGTACCAACGGAAGATCGCGGAGTGAGACTGAGCGGTGAACTCGACCACGCGATTCCGCAGTGGCGGGGCGACGACCACAACCACCGCCAGCGCCAGGAGCGCCAGCGCCAGCCAGCGGCCGCGAATCCGCTTCGGCCCAACGACCGCGAAGACCACCGCACCCAGCATGGCGCCGAGCGCTCCCGCGCGCGAGGCGGTCAGGAAGAGCGCCGCGATGGGAAGCGCCACCGCGAAGCCCACGAGAATCAAGCCCACTCGCGGCCGCTCGTGCCGCTCTTGTCCCGGCCCTGCGCTCCTCTCTGCCGAGCCGGGGTGCAGAGTACGCCGCCAGGCGAAGGCCAGCAACACCACCGCGGCGGGGATGGTCACGATCAGGTATCCGGCCAGGCAGTTCGGATTGTAGAAGGTGCCGAAGATCCTCCAGGTGCGCGCGCCCTGAAGGATCGCCGTATGCGCGTATTCCCGCAGCCCCAGCAGAGAGGCCAGGATGCCGCCCAGCGCAATCGCCCACCATCCTGCCCGCCGCCAACGGTCGTCTCGGAACTGCGCGGCACATAGCAGCATCATCGCGAGGTAGGCGCCGATTTGCAGCACGGCCACCAGGCTCCCGTGCAGGTAGACCGACTTGATGCTCGCCAGCGCCAGGCACACCAGGAACGCCGCGAGCAGGACGTCGGCGGCGCCTGATCGCAGGCCACCGGCCTCCCCGCGGTCCCTGCTCAGGAGCGCTCCGGCGAGAGCGAGAAGCAGGCAGACCGCGACGGTCCCGGAGGCCGCGAGCGACGCCCACAGATACATGCGGCCCACAAACAGGGGCAACGCGACCAGCAGCCCGAGCGTCAGGGCGCGTGAGGGGAGCTGCCAGGGCCCCGGGTCGCGCTCGCTCATCGCTCGCCCCCTCGCCGTCGCGCGGAGCGCGAGCGAAACCTAGTATGCGCCAGGCTGATGGCCTGCCGTATGCGCCAGCTCCCGATGAGCACACGCGCGCGCAGCCAGATCCCCACGCCCACCAGTGCCCGCGAGAGGGGATTGCGTGCGAAGTGCTTGCTGTAAAGCCGGTACATACTGTGGTGGGCGGTGGTGATGGTGGGCACGATGGCCTGGTCGGAGCTGCGGCCCACAGCGTGCACGATGACGGGTTGGGGCGTGTACAGCACGGGCCACCCAGCCTGGTGGGCGCGCAGGCAGTAGTCCACGTCCTCCGAGCCCCACCGGAAGCCCTCGTCCAGCGGCCCGATCTGCTCGTAGACCTCCCGGCGTATCAGAAGCGCGGCGCCCGAGGCCCAGTCCACCGCCCGGACGCTGTCGTGGTCCCAGTCGGCCATCACGTAGTCGGCCGCTGCGCGCGCCTTCGGAAACAGCGCGCCCAGGAAGGTGTTGCGGAAGATCGCGGCCGTTATCGTCGGGAAACGGCGGCAGGAGTATTGCAGGGAGCCGTCGGGATAGACCAGCTTTGGCGCGACGATGCCCGCCTCGGGGTGGGCTTCGGCCACCTCGACCAGCCGGCCGATGGCATCCGGCGGCACCACCGTATCCGGGTTGAGCATCATCAGATACTGTCCGCGCGCGCCCGCCAGCGCCTGATTCGTGGCCGCCGCAAAGCCACGGTTCTCGGGGTTCAGCAGCGTGATGACCTCGGCGAACTCCTCGGCCAGCATCCGCACCGTGTCATCGCCGGAGGCGTTGTCCACCACGATGACCTCTGTGGCCACGGGGTTCTCCTGCGCGCGCAGGGACTGAAGGCACGCGCGCAGGTCCTCAGCCACGTTCCAACTGACGATGCAGATACTGACCTCTGGCCTATGATCGCGGATCATCGCATCTCTCTGTGCAGCGGGACGGCGAACGGGGATCATTGCCTGGCGCGACAAGTGACGAACAACGCCGGCTGCTGCCGGCGTTAGATGATACTACCAGCCCTCTCGGAACGCGGGCCTCATTCTTCTGTGTCCTCAGGCTTTTCGGCCTCGTCAATGAGCATGATCGGTATGCCGTCACGGATGGGATAGCGCTTGCCGCAGCCGACGCACACCAGCTTATCGCCCTTCAACTCGACGTCCTTTTTGCAGTCGGGGCAAACCAGGATCTCGAGCAGTCGCTCATCAATCATGTTCGCGCCTCCATCCGCGTCGGGTGCTCTCCGGCGATTGTGGATTCTATCACCCGCGCGCCACGGCTGTCAAACTGCTGCGAGCCACGAGCTACGACATCCAGCATTGAAGCCGCTCAGCGCTGCACCCACCTTACCCCCATGCCGTCGCCGTGTCGTTGCCGTTGCTGTCGTTCGCCGCCGTTTGCTGCCGTTAGCCGATGCCCCACCGCCGCCGCAGCGCCCAGTCGGCGGCCGCTACCGCGAGCACCAGCAGAAAGAACAACGCCGTCCGCGCGGGCCGAAGTTCCGTGTGCTGCGGCTCGAGCCGCTCCCCCAGCGGCAGCAGCTCCGCCATCTCCGCCGCGCGCTCGATCGGCAGGTACTTGCCACCGGTGGCCTCCGCAATCGCCTCAAGCACCTCGGGCCGCGCCCGGCCCTGGGCAAGCTCCCGGATGGCAGCGACCACCTCAAACCCGGCGCTGTCCGCGCCGATGCCGGCCCCCTGGAGGCTTGCTCTCGCCGTCGCCCGGTAGCTGCCCTCGACCTCGGCGGGAAGCAGCACCTGGTAGGTGCCCGCCTGCTCTGTCGCCTGCGCGAGGTGCGTGGCCGACCCGCCTGGCCCCTCTATGCGTAGCTCCACGCGCGCGCCTGACACCGGCTCATAGCTCTCATCGAGGACGTGCACGCGCGCGCGGATGACCCCTCCCGCCTCGTAGACATCGCGGTCAAGCTCGAGCGCGACCTGCTTCTCCGCGCGGGGCGTGCTGAGCCAGCCGATGATGGCCCCCCAGAGGGCTTCATATGCCGCACGGCTTCTCTCACCGGCGTTGGGCGACTGCTGCCAGCGATATGTATCGGCCACGGTGAGCGCCAGCACGCGGCCTGCCCCGGCCCTTCCCGTGGCCAGCACCGGCCCCAGCCCCGCCGATCCGTCCGTGGCCTCCAGGGGCACCTCCGCGCCGGTGGTCGGTCCGCCGGTTGCATTCATTCCGCGCAGGAAGGGCAGCCGCTCCCAGCCCTCGATCCCGGTATCCCGCAGGGTGCGGCCCAGCTCGCCCTCGGCGCGCAGCCGCACTCGCACCGGGTTGTCCAGCAGCCCCCCGCCCTGCATCCTGACCGGCAGCATTTCTGCCAGCGGGCCGTCTGCGTACCCGCCCGCGCCGAAGGCATCGCGGCCACCGAGCATCGCCAACCCCCCGCCCTCGTGCACGAAGTCGGTGAGCCGCCGCAGGAAGTCACCACCCAGCGCGGTCGCGTCCACGTTCGACAGCAGCACCGCCCGGAAGCGCCGCAGCTCGCCTGCCGCGGACAGCCCGGCGGCAGCGCGCCGGGGCTCCTCCGCATCCAGCCAGAACTGCGCGGGCCGCTGTTTGCGCAGCAGTATCACCGTCTCCAGGTCGGGGATGCGCAGCAGTAGCCGGCGCAGGAAGGCGTACTCGCGCCGGGGCCGACCCTCGATCAGCAGCAGCCGCGCCTGCCGGGGCTCAACGCGCACGAAGAAGGCCCGCCGGTTGTTGGCGGCCGTCACCTCGCCCTCGACCTCCTCGACGGCGAGCACGTAGCGGCGGTAGCCCGGCGTTGAGGCCGTCGTGGACAGCTCTATGCGCCGGTCGTGGGCTCCTGCCGGCAGCTTGGCCCGGATGGTGCCGCCGATGTCGGGGGTCAGCGTCACCTCAAGCTCACGCTGCTCGAAGGCCGGGGTGCTCACGCGCGCGCGCACCTTGATCTCGTCCCCCTCCTTGACCGTGCGCGGGTAGACCAGCCCGGCGATGGCCACGTCAGGCACCGGCCTGCTGCTGCCGACGCCCAGGCAGAACACGGGCAGGCCGTAGGCGCCGAGAATCTCCGCAATGCGCGCCGGCACCTCCCCGGTGGTATCCGCCCCGTCCGAGACCAGCAGGCAGGCCACGAGCGGCTCGCGGCGGCTCTGCCGCAGGATCTCGCTCAGGGAGGCCTGAAGGTCGGTGGCGTCCGCCTGTCTGTCCGGGGGGCGGGGCTTTAGCCCCGCCACTCGCTCAGCGCCCTCGCCGACGGCATAGAGTTCCACCGCCGCTGTCCGCAGGCGTTCTCCCAGCGCCCCGGATCGGAGCGCCTCCAGCGCCAGGGCGTGCCGTCTCTTCCCCTCCAGCGGCAGCTCTGTCATACTCCTCGACACGTCCATGGCGACGGCTACGGGCAAGGCCACCGGGCGCTGGGCAACTCGCGGCAGCGTTGGATTGAGCACTGCCGCCAGCAGCAGCGCCAGCAGGACCGCGCGCAGCGCGAGCAGAACGCGGGCGCGCTGGACGCTGATGCCCGCCAGGCGCCTCCAGGTGAGGTGCAGAGCCGCCGCGCTTGCCCCCACGCCCAGCAGCAGGAGCAGTAACGTCATAACGTTAGGGCCTCTCATGGAGCCTGTCAGCGCGCAGTGTGCCGATCCTCCTTCGCCGAAGCTACGGGGGAGCGCTTCGCCGATGGGCTTGCGCCGGCGAGTATAGCACAGCCCCAGAACGGCAGGCAACAACGGCGGCGCACGACGGCTAACTACGGCTAAGGACTGCTACCGGCAACAACCCCTACGGCCTCACAGCTTGCCACGACACCGACGTCGCGACGACCTGAAGCCTGATAAGCCGTCGTTAGCAGTCGTTAGCTGCCCATTGCCTATTGCCCGCCGTTCGTGCTATCATAGTGCCCGCTCAGCAGCCTTACCACTTCGATCACCGCGAAGCTGGCCGTCCCGGGTGGTGCTCGTGGCCGCAGAAGAGAGCAGGGCTCGCCAGCTTGATATTGGCGACTACTTGCGCGTAGCACAGAAGCGCAAGTGGTTCATCGGGCTGGTGACGGCGGCGGCGATCATAGTTGGGGGCCTCTACGCGGTCTCCAGCGAGAAGCTCTACCGTGCGTCCGCGTTGGTGCTGGTGCGCCAGCAGCCGCGCGGCTTCTTCTGGGGCGGCGACCAAGCGAAGCTGATGCCCACGGTGGCGATGAGCACGTATGCGCGCATCGCCAGGAGCATTGATGTGGCCGAGCGCACCGCTGGGAGACTCCAAAAACTGCCCGGCGGCGAGCGCGTCATCGCCGATGCCGCAGAAGTGCTCGACGGGCTGACAGTCAGCGTGATTGACCCGGACCTGCTCCGCATTGATGCCAGCTCCCCGGATGAGAACAAGGCCATCCAGTTCGCTAACAAGACCGCCGAGAGCTTCGTCGAGGCCAACACCGAGATGCGGCGTACCGAGAGCGAGGCCGCACGCGTGTTCCTGGAGGAGCAGGCCGCCCAGGCCAAGGCTGAACTCGATCTCGTCCTGCAAGAGGCACTGGAGCTGAGCCGCGAGGCGGGGATGGTTGATGTTGAGGCTGAAGCGAGTGCGGCGGTTGCGGAGTTGAGAGAGTACGACAACCAGAGGAGACAGGCGTGGGCCGAGCTGCAGCAGGCCAGGGCCGAGGTGGCCAGGCTGCAAGAGGCCCTCGCCAGCGAGCCGGAGATCACGGTGCGGGAGCAGCCAGCGCCCAATCCCGCCTGGGCGACGGTCAGCAGTCAACTCACCAGCGCCCGCCTGGCCCTGACCGACCTGGAGGCGCGCTACACCCGCGACCACCCCGAAGTCCAGAACGCCAGAGCCAGGGCGGAAGAGCTGTCCGCCCAGTTGGCGGAGACACCTAAGCTGCTCACCATCCCCGAGGTCTGGCGCAGCGGCCTGACCGGGGGCCTACGGCAGCAACTTGGGCAAGCCGAGGTGAAGGTGAAGGTCATCGAGGCTCGCCACTCCGCCCTCCAGTCCATAATCGCCGATCTGCGCGACCGGACTCGCGACCTGCCCGAGGAGCGCCAGCAGTCGCAGTCGCTCTCCGACCGCGCTGCACTCGCCCGCGGCATCTATCAGAACCTGCTCGAGGAGCTTGGGCAGGCGAAGCTCACCGAGGCGATCAAGCGCGGCAACGCGATGGTAGTTGACACCGCTCAGGGCGGGCAACTGATGCGCGCATCGCTGGGACGGGCCCTGGTGTTCGCAGGCATGCTGGGGTTGTTCGCCGGCGTGGCACTGGCGCTGCTGCTCGAGGCGCTCGATGACACCATAGGTACGCCTGAGGATCTCACCCGGATCACCGACTTGCGGTTCCTGGGCGTCATTCCGCTGCGTACCGATGCAGCGGAGGAGGAGCTTGTGACCATCGGCGCGCCCAAGAGCCCGACGGCCGAAGCCTACCGTACCCTGAGAAGTAACATCAGATTCGCACTCTTCGATCAGCCGGCCAAGAGCTTCGTGGTGTGCAGCGCAGGTGCGGCCGAGGGCAAGTCCCTGACCGCCGCCAACCTCGCGGTGGCCTGCGCACAGGGCGGCGACGCGGTGATCTTGGTTGACACCGACTTGCGCCGGCCCGTGCTGCACCGCCTCTTCAAGTCCGAGGCCTCCCCCGGCCTCACCAACGCCCTGGTCGGCGAGCAGACCCCCTCCGAGGTGCTGCACGATACCGCGGTGCCGGGCCTGCGCCTGCTGCCCACCGGCCCGCTGCCGCCCAATCCCGCCGAGCTGCTCGACTCCCAGCAAATGGATGAGGTCATCGCGCAGCTCTCCTCGGAAGCCGACATCATCATCCTGGACTCGCCCCCCGCTCTTATGCTCACCGATGCCGGGATCCTGGCCTCCAAGGTTGACCGGACCATCGTGGTCGCCGAGGCGGGACAGCTCACAGAGCGCGCGTTCGCGGACCTGATGCGCATCTTCGAGTACGCGCGCGCCAACGTGCTGGGCGTGGTGCTCAACAAGCTGCGCGTGGGCGCGGGCGACTACTACTATTACTACTATTACTACTACGACTACGATGAGGGCGACAGGCGCCCCACCGTGGAGGCTGGAGGCGGGAGGCTGGAGACTGGAAACGACTAGCCCCCGCGTTGTTGACGGCGGCCGGACTAAAGTGAGGCCTGCCGTTTCCAGCTTCGAGCCTCCAGCATCCAGCTTCTGCCGTAAGGGGAGGACCCCTAGATGAGCAAGCTGCGAAACCTGGTAGCAATCGCGCTGGCGGGCAGTCTGGCCGTCGTGCTATCCTCGTGCGGGCCGGCCAATGACGGTGAAGAGAAGAAGCCCGAGGAGCCCACACCGCAGGCAAGAAGCGTCACGGTCCCCGACAAGTACCAGGTCAACATTCAGCCGCAGGCGGAGACCTACGAGATCCCCGGCGACCTGGGCACCGTCGTCAACCTGGCCCACTACTCAGAGTTGACGAACTCCCAGAAGCGACGCCTCGGCACCACCGGCTTCGTAGTTGTCCCCGACGAGGCCGAGCAGATGTTCTTCCTCTATGAGGAGTACGCCGAGACCGACGATGCCGCCAACTTCATCACCGTGGACTCGGTGCTGCAGGCCTACCACATCTTCTTCGACTACAGCCTGCGCACCGTCGAGGCGATGCACCTGTATAAGGCGGCCCAGGAGATGACCGCCGCGCTGCTGGCAGACAGCGTAGCCCTGCTGGACGAGGCGCCCGAGGGGGCTGTTACGGAGGCGGCGTTGCGCAATGTCGCCTACTTCGCGGTTGCAGGCGCTCTGCTCGACCTGGAAGCGAGCGTGCCCGAGGAGGTCGCCGAGACCGTCACCGCCGAGCTTGAGCTGATAAGCGCGCACGCCACCCGGGCCGAATCCCCCATCTTCGGGACCACGATTCACTACACGCAGTTCAACCCGCGCGGGCACTACACGCGCAGCGAGGAGCTTCAGAAGTACTTCCGCGCTATGATGTGGTACGGGCTGGTAGGCTTCGAACTCGAGCTGAACGATGACCCCGAGCGCGCGGCGATTACCGAGCGGCACACCAGGCAGGCGCTGCTGATCACGAAGCTGCTGGCTGCCAACGAGCAGACGCGGGCGGCGTGGGAGAAGATCTACGAGCCGACGGAGTTCTTCGTGGGCGGGGCCGATGACCTGGGCTTCCAGCAGTACCTGCCGGTCGCGAAGGCGGCCTTCGGCGATGACATGTCGCTAGCGACCCTGGCTGACGACGAGAAGCTGGACGCCTTCCTGACGCAGGCTCGCGCCGAGATGCCCCCGCCCGGCATCGCGCCCTTCTTCTTTGAGGCGGATGCGTCAGGCGAACTCGTGGGAGAGCCGAAGACCCAGGGCCGGCAGTTCCGGCTGATGGGCCAGCGGTTCATACCCGACTCCTACATCCTCCAGCAGCTCGTCTCGCCGCTGGTGGAGCCGCTGGTGCTGGGCGTGGACGCCAGGGATATGCCGAAGGGGCTGGATGTGACGGCGGCACTCGGGTCGGCGCGGGCCCGCCACTTGCTGCTGGAGGTCTACAACGAGGACCGCTATCCGAAGTACGCCGAGCAGCTCGACAAGGTGACCGCCGAGTTCGCCGCGACCGAGGAGAGCAAGTGGCGCTCGAACCTGTACTGGGGCTGGCTCTTCAGCCTGCTGCCACTGCTGGAGGAGAGGGGCGAGGGCTACCCGACCTTCATGCAGGGCGAACAGTGGCAGGACAAGGAGCTGAACACCTCGCTGTCGAGCTGGGCCGAGCTGCGCCACGACACGATACTCTACGGCAAGCAGTCGGGCGCGGAGATGGGTGGCGGGCCCCTGGGCGAGCCGAAGGGCTACGTGGAGCCCTATCCGGAGGTCTTCGCGCGCCTGGCGTATCTGGCCTGGCGCTCCCGGCAGGGCCTGCAGGACCGCGGGATGATCCCGGAGAAGCTGGCTCAGGGCTACGAGAAGTTCGAGGACGTGCTGCTCTTCCTGAAAGCCGTGGCGGAGAAGGAACTCACCAACCAGCCGCGCACCACGGAAGAGTACGAGCGCATTCAGTACTTCGGCGGCGAGCTGGAGCGGCTCACCCTCCAGGTGGTAGAGGCTGAGCGCCCCATCGGGCGTTGGTTCGAGATCACCAGTGAGACCGACCGGCACATCGCGTGCATCGCGGACGTGCACACCTCGTTCGATAGCTGCCTGGAGGTGGGAGTGGGACCGGCCTATCGCATCTACGTGGTGGTGCCGCATCCCGACGGCGGCCTTCAGATCGCCAAGGGCGGCTGCTTCTCCTACTACGAGTTCTTCTGGCCGGCCTCCGATCGCCTGACCGATGAGAAGTGGCAGGCGCTGCTGGCGAGCGGCGAGGCTCCCAAGCAGCAAGACTGGACGCAGAGCTTCATCGTGCCGGGATCGGCCGAGCTGGCTCCCTGAGGGAACGGCGGGCAATAGCGAATGGGCAATAGGCAATGGGGAACGGCGACGGCGGGCGACCAAGGACACGCCGCGGTCGGGCAAGCAGGCCTCGTGAGGGCAACCGGATCACGGCGTGAGGGCGCAGAGCTAAGCGCACACTGCCAGGAGGCGTGAAGATGAGTGACCAAACTAACCTGGACGAACTCTGGCAGCAGGTCCAAGAGTACCTCCACGAGGGCGACATAGACCGGAGTATGTGGGATGCGGCGGCGGTGGCCAAGCCTCTGGTGCTGGAGGACGATGTGCTGGTGCTGGGCCTGACGCCTGCGGACATGCGCCACGCCAGCTACCTGACGAGCACCCTGCAGAAGCCGAAGGTGCAGGATGCGGTGGAGGCGGCGCTGGGCCGGCGCGTGGACATCGAGACCATCGAGGGCACCACGCTCGAGGCCTGGGAGCACGAGAAGGAGAGACAGGCCCATCGCGCGGAGAGGGCGGAGGCGCAGTTGCGCGCGCGCATGGACGCGGCGGGGGCCGAGCGCATCTGGGGCGACCTGCACGAGCAGGTCGGCAACGCCTTCGGTGCCGCGCGCGACCGGCGCTTCCCCCTGAGCCGCGCCCGGATGGTGGCCTCGGCCCTCAAAGCAATACGAGAGGCCGAGGAACGCGCCCGCGAGGAGGAGCCCGAGGCAGGCGGGGCTCACGACAACCAAGTCAACCGAGCTCTCGACCGTGTCGCCGTTTTCGCGGAGATGCCGCCGACGGTGGTGGCCATCGAATACCTGCGGATGCGCTCCCGCAAGGGATAGCGCCGCGGTCAGTACACAAAGATCAGGTTGCCGGTGGCGCCGGTGATGGCGTCAATGATGACCCAGCCCGTGCAGGCCAGGAACTGCCCCAGGATCAGTCCCAGCATCAGCTCGATCCCCCGCTCGTATTTCCGGTAGCCCCCGTAGCGCAACACCCACACCTTCAGCAGCCAGCCGACGAAGATCGAGAACCAGAGGTCCTGCACCGGCTGGGTGGGCGCGACGGCGAAGCCCAGCGGGTGCAGCGGCCAGCCGATGAAGCGCAGGTGCAGGACGGTCAGCCCCCACATCACCGCGGCGCCGAAGGCCGTCCACAGCCACCAGCTCAGTCCTGGAACGATGGGGTTCTCCATCGCCGCGGCCCCGAAGCGGAAGGCCGCCTGCGGGCAGCCGCGAAAGAGCCAGCCGCTCAGCGACACCCCGCCGCGTGAGTACGCCAGCAGCAGCGTGGTGACGACCGCGACCGCGGTGCTGACCGCAAGCACGCCCGCCGCCAGCGGCAGGAAACCGCGCCGGGAGACGCGCGCCTCGCTCCACGCCTTCAGACCGTGAGCGGCGAAGGGCATCAGGAAGACCCGGATGTCGGCGCTCCAGGCGAAGCTGTAAGCCAGCGAGGTGATGCCCGCCCGCCCCACGCCCGAGCTTCCCAGGGCGTGCAGCACGAAGGCCTGAGGGGTCAGCGCCGCGCGCGAGACCGGCACGCCGCCCTGCACCGCCGCCCGCGTGAGGGCGGTGAAGGTGACGAAGGCCCCGAACAGAAAGACGAGCGTCGCCAGCAGGGGCAGCCCGCTCGTCACCAGCCACCAGGCCATCCCGAGAGCCCCCCCCACCAGGCAGATGACGGCCGCGCTTGCCAGCGGGCGCTCCGCTTCCCAGGGGCCCGCGCGAGGCAATCCCAGCGCCGCCCTGAAGGCGCCGATGATCTCGCTCCGCGCCGTGTGCAGGCTGGCCGCGACCAGGAAGATCATCGCCCCCATCGCCTGGTTGGAGACTGCCGGCGAGCCGGCGCAGTAGATCTCCTTGGCCCCAACCCCCACGCCCATCAGCCGCAGCAGCGGCGTTTGCAGCGCGCTGCTCACAGCGAAGAACGACAGGCTGAAGCCCAGGTCGGCATTGATGAGATAGGCGAAAGCCACAACCGAGAAGTTGGTCCACAGCCGCAAAGGCACGTGCTCGCGCTGAAGCGGAATGACCACCGTCTGCCGCAGGTTCGGCCGGGGCACCACCGGGTGGTAGAAGTGCAGGCCGATGAAAACCGCCGGCACGATGGCGATGAGCGCGCCGATCCAGAACAGGCGGCTGCGCAGCAGCGGCGGCAGCAGGCCGGCCCGCTCCTCACCCGCGACCATCTCGACCGGCAGCCGCATCAGCGGATAGACCAGGCGCTCGCGCTCGACCCACTGGCGCTGGAGCAGAAGCATCAGCCCGATGCTGGCGGCGAAGAGCGCCGCTGCGAACAGCATCCACATCCCCAGCGGCAGCAGCCATGCCCGCCACGGCACGTGCCCGCCGCCGACCGTGCCCTCGTAGAACTGCCGCGCCACCTCCGGGTCCTGCACCGCCAGCCAGGGAGCCGTGGTCGGCCCGAACAGCTCCTCCCAGTGGTTCTCGGGCTGCGCGTAGTAGCTGGCGCCGGTCATAATGGGCAGAAGCTGGCCGACCAGGCCCCACGTCACCACCGACGACGCCAGCAGAGTCGCCACGAACACCACCAGCAGTTGGGAGCGCCTGAGCGCGAACTTCTGGGCGATGAGCTTGAGCAAGGGGTTCGCCAGCGCGACGAGGACGAAGAAGATGGCGACCGTGCCGAACGGCAGTGAGGTGTTCGCGGGCCGCGTGGCCCTGATCACCAGGTTCGAGTACGGGAAGGCGAAGCCGACGAAGGCCGCCGTCAGGAGGCTGACCAGTACCACTCTTGCGCTCAGGCGTGCATCACCGTCGGCAAGGCCCTCGCCGGCCGTCCGACCGGGGCGGGCTTGCCGCTGGCCTTGGGGGCTCTTCGCGGTGGGCTCAGGCATCGAACCGGGGCAAGCGTGCGCGGCTGAAGGCTCAGCGGAAGATGGCGCTGACCGACTCGCCGGTATGTATCGCGCGGATAGCCTTACCGAAGAGCTTCGCCACCGAGACCTGCTTGAGGTTGCAGTTGCCAGCGCCCTCGGGTGCCGGCAGCGTGTCGGTCACCACCACCTCTTTGAAGGGCGGCCGAGCGAGACGCTCCAGGGCAGGCCCGACCAGCACACCGTGAGCCGCTCCCGCGTAGACCTCCTCCACGTCCGAGTTCTCCTGAAGGTAGGCAGCCAGGCCAAGCATGGAGCCGGCGGTCGCGATCTCATCGTCGAGCAGCAGCGCGTTCTTTCCCTCCACGTCTCCGACGATGCCCTGGATGGTGGTCGTGTCGTCGTGGTTGCTGCTGCGGCGCTTGTCACCGACGGCCAGCGGGAGCTTGAGGCGTTCAGCGTAGGCTCCGGCGCGACGCGCGCTGCCCGCGTCAGGCGCCACCACCACGAAGTCGCTCAGGTCCCAGTCGGCGAAGTACTCACAGATCAGCGGCACCGCGGAGAGCTGATCGGCGGGCATCCTGAAGAAGCCCTGTATCTGGTCCGAGTGCAGGGTCATCGTCAGCACGCGGTTGGCGCCCGCGGCGGCGAGCAAGTCCGCCACCAGGCGCGCGGTAACTGAGATGCGCGGCTCATCCTTCTTGTCGGAGCGCACGTAGAAGTAGTACGGGATGATCGCGGTGATGCGCGCGGCGGAGGCATGTCGCAGCGCGTCTATCATTATGCACAGCTCCATCAGGTGGTCACTGACCGGTGCCCGCGCGGTCTGGAGGACAAAGACGTCCTTCTCGCGAACGTTCTCCTCGATCTTCACGAAGAGGTTGTCATTGGCGAAACGAGTGGTCTGCGACCTGCCCAGCGGAATGTCCAGGTAGTCGCAGATGTCCTGGGCGAGCTGCGGGTGGGAGCTGCCGCTGAAGAGCTTCAGTTCATCGTCGAGCTGCGATGCCATCATCATCTTCACTCACCGGTGGCGCGAGGCTGTGCTGTGAGGTTGGCCGCGATCCATCCCGAGTCTTCGCGGGCCGCCGGACGATTACCTTCCGCGCCGATGAATCTATGTGGTTCCGCGTAAGGACGCTGCGATGAGTCTGATATTCCTGGCCGATGACTTCCCGCCCGAGGTCGGCGGCATCCAGACGTACGCCTGCGAGTTGGCGCGGGCGGTCGCCGAGCTTGGCGAGGAGGTCGCGGTGGTCGCCAGCCAACAGCCGGGCAGCGAGGCAGTGGACGAGGCGCTGCCCTGTGCGGTGGTGCGGGTGCCGACCGCCGGCGGATATGCGGCCGCGGCGCTGCGGATGGCCGCCGCCGCCGAGCAGGCCGCGAAGCTGGTGCAGAGCCCCCCGCGCTGCTTGGTGGCCACCAAGTGGTCGCCCGAGGGGCCGGCCGCCATCTGGGCCACGAGAGCCCTCCGGTGTCCGTTCGTCTTGATCGGGCACGGTGGCGAGTTCTTGACCTCGGCCGGGCAACTCATCAAGTGGCTGGTGCAGCGGGCGGTGCTCAAGCGCGCTGCGCTGTGCCTGGCCAACAGCAATCACACCGCCGAGCGCTTCGCGAACGCGGGCGTGCCAACCGAGCGCATCGAGGTCATCTACGGCGGGGTGCGTCCGGAGCCGTTCGCCCAGCCTCCGGCCGAGGTCGGCCGGCTGCGCGAGCAACTCGACCTGGCGGGCAAACGCGTCATCCTCACCGTCGCGCGCCTGGTCAGGCGCAAGGGGCACGACTGCGTGCTGCGCGCCCTGCCGGAGGTGCTGGAGCGGGTGCCGGGGGCCGCCTACGTCATCGTCGGGGACGGGCCGATGCGGGATGAGCTGACCGAGCTGGCTGGCGAGCTTGGCCTCTCGGAGCGCGTCCGCTTCGTGGGCAGGGCGCCCGAGGGCCTGCTGCCGGCGTACTATCATCTGTGCGATGTGTTCGTGATGCCCAGCCGGCTCGTGCCCGGGAAGTTGGTGGAGGGCTTCGGGCTGGCGTTTCTGGAGGCTGCCGCCGCCGGCAAGCCGGTGATCGGGACACGCTTCGGCGGCATCGGGGACGCGCTCGCGGAGGGCGTGTCCGGGCTGCTCGTCGAGCCGGAGGATGACGATGCCCTGGCGGAGGCGCTGGTGCGCATTCTCGGCGACCGGGAGCTGGCCCGCAGGCTGGGCGAGGCCGGACGCCAGCGCGTGCTCAAGGAGTTCACGTGGGAAGCGGTGGCCGAGCGCTTCGTGGGGGCACTCGACCGGCTTGGTGCATGATGTGCCGCAACGAGTCGGGTTCTATCGTCACACTGACGACAAGCTGCGGATGGCAGGGGCTTATGACAGCGACCATCGCCTACGTTGACCACGCGAAGCAGATCGGCGGGGCCGAGAGGAGCCTAGTCGAGCTGATCGCTCACCTCGACCGCGAGCGCTTCGACCCGGTGGTGCTGCATCGGCCGGAGGCTGCCTGGGCTGAGGATGCGCAGCGGGCGGGCGCGCGCATCCGCGCCACCGTGCCCGACAGCGAGCTGTACGACGAGAAGCGCGGCGACCTGGGCGGCGGGATGCTGAGCGGCCTGCGGCGCCTGGTGCGGGCAAGCGGGCCGGTGCGAGCCCTGCGCCGGGAGTTGCGGGCCCTGGCCCCCGACCTGGTGCACACCAACTCGACGAAGATGCACCTGATGGGCGGGGCCGCCGCGCGCCTGAGCGGTCTGCCGGTCATCTGGCATATGCGGGACCTGCTCACGGAGCCGGGCGCGCGAAGCTGGCTGCATCGGGCGGCAAGGCGAGTCCGCCCCCGGGTCATCGCCATCTCCGAGGCGGTGGTGGCGCAGTTCGAGGGATTGCCCTGCCGGGTTCATCTGATCCCCAACGGCATCCCGCTGGAGCGCTTCGCGCCGGGCCCGCCACCGCCGGGATTGCGCGAGGAGCTTGGTCTGAGGCCGGGCGCGCCGGTCGCCTGCGTGGTGGGGCGTCTCACTCCGTGGAAAGGCCATCAGGTGCTGCTGCGCGCTTGGGTGAAGGTGGCCGAGCGCATCCCCGAGGCGCGGCTGCTGATCGTCGGAGAGGTGGCCTTCTGGGAGGAGAGCTACGAGCAGGAGCTGCGCGACCTGGCCTCCGGACTGAGGCTGGACGAGTATGTGCGGTGGCTGGGCTTCCGCGAGGATGTGCCGGACCTGCTGCGGCTGAGCGATCTGCTGGTGCTGCCCTCGATTGACGAGCCCTTCGGGCGCGTGATGATTGAGGCGATGGGCGCGGAGCTGCCGGTGGTGGCGACGAACTCGGGCGGCGTGCCGGAGATCGTGGTGGACGCGGAGACCGGCGTGCTCGTGCCGCCAGGGCAGGCCGAGCCGCTGGGCGAGGCCATCGCGGAGGTGCTGACCGACCCGGCGCGGGCACGGGAGATGGGCGCTGCGGGCCGCCGCCGGGCGCTGGAGAGGTTCGGCGTACGCCGCGTCGCCGAGCAGGTCGGGCGCGTCTACGATGAGATGCTGAGCGGATAGGCCGGCAGGGCCCGAGAAGGGACTACCGGGGCAGCGGCGAACCTCGTCTCGACGCCAAGATTGTCATCGCCAGTAGAAAGGAGATGCTGAATATGCCGATGCACGAGCGGTTCGAGGACCTTGATGCGAAGACGTTGGACCTGGAGCGGGCGCGCATGTCCCTGCGCGAGGAGTTGGAGGCCATTGACTGGTACTCCGAGCGCATAGACGCCACGGATGACGAGGTGCTCAGGGCCATCCTGGCGCACAATGCCGCCGAGGAGAAGGAGCACGCCGCGATGCTCTACAAGTGGATCTGCGAGAACGATGCTGAGCAGGGCGAGGAGGCCGAGGAGCTGGAGGGCAGGTCCGTGATAGAGGCCATCGAGGCGGAGGAGGGCTGACAGGCCGCGGCCGGCGCGACTGAAAGCGCCGCTGCCGGAGAGTGGCAGCGGCGGCGGATCGTCTACCCCCTGGCCCTAGCGGCGGCGCAGGAAGGCGGGGATGTCTATGTCGTCCTCGTCGTAGGTGGGCAGCTCCTCCTCGAAGGGTTTCTGCTCCCCGGTCTCGGCCTCCTCGGGCGTCTCGCGTGCGGGCCCCTCGGTCACCTGCCGCGGTGGCCGCCGGGCGGCGGGAGTACCCTCGAAGCCGGTGGCGAGCACCGTCACGCGCACCTGCCCCTCCAGCTTCTCATCAATGACCGCGCCCAGCGTCAGGTCGGCGCCATCCTCGCCCTGGGCGGCCTCCTGGATTATCTTGGAGGCCTCGTGGACCTCCGACAGCGTCATATCGGGCCCGCCGGTGATGTTGAGCAGCACCGCCGTGGCCCCCTCAATGCCGGTCTCCAGCAGCGGGCTCTCGATGGCCGCGCGAGCCGCATCCGGGGCGCGCTGGTCGCCGCTGGCCTCGCCGATGCCCATCATCGCCGTGCCGGCGTCCTTCATAACCGTGCGCACGTCGGCGAAGTCCACGTTGACCAGGCCGGGCACGACGATGACCTCCGAGATGCCCTGCACGCCCTGCCGGAGGATGGTGTCGGCCAGGGCGAAGGCCTGGGTGAGCGTGAGCTCCTCGTCGGTCAGCTCCAGCAGGCGGTCGTTGGGGATGACGATGAGCGTGTCCACGGCTTCCTTGAGTTCGGCTATGCCGCCCTCAGAGATCTCTGCTCGCTTTCTGCCCTCCACCGCGAAGGGCCGGGTCACTACGGCGACGGTGAGCGCATCCAGCTCGCGGGATATCTGGGCGATGATCGGAGTGGCGCCGGTGCCGGTGCCGCCTCCCATGCCGGCGGTGAGGAATACCATGTCGGCGCCATCGAGCGCCATCAGTACCTCCTGACGGCTCTCCTCGGCTGCCTCGCGTCCCACCTCCGGGTCGCCGCCTGTGCCCAGGCCACGGGTGAGGCTCTCGCCGATCTGGAGCTTCTTGTCCGCGGCGGAGAGTTCCAGCACTTGGCTGTCGGTGTTGATGGTCAGGTACTCGACGCCCATCAAGCCCGCCTCGATCATGCGGTCCACGGCGTTGGAGCCGCCGCCGCCGATGCCGACGACGCGAATCTTGGCGTATTCTCCCACGTCCGGCCTGAGCATCATACCGGATCCCTCCTTGGGCAGCCCTTCGTAAGCGTCCATCGCCCACCTCCGGCTTGGCGGCATTATATGCAGTGCCTGGTGAAGTGTCAAGCACAGCGGCAACTACGAGCCGCGAGTTGCCGGTGGCGAGCTACGACCACGTCGCCGGGCCTCCGATTCAGAGGATGCCGTTCTTGGCCATTGGCTCGGAACCCCGTCGCTCACAGCTCGCCGCTGACTTAGCCGCTGGCTCGCAACCCGTCGCTCGTAGCTCGCTGCTGACTTGATCCCCCGCCTTACGATTGCTCAGAGGGGCGCTTTGCCACGATCACCCGCGCCGGCCGCAGCACGCGGTGGTGAAGCCGGTAGCCCGGCGTCTCTACCTCGAGGATGACGCCCTCAGGCGCATCGTCGGTCTCCACTTGCGCCACCGCCTCGTGGATGCTGGGATCAAAGGTCTCCTGCTCAGCCTCGATGCGCTCCACGCCGAAGTCGTGCAGCAATCTGTGAAGTTCCTCAAGCACCAGCCGCACACCTCTTGCGAGGTCATCCCGGGACGCATCTTCGTCCTCAGCGGCCAGGGCGCGCTCGAGGTTGTCCGCGATGGGCAGGAGGTTCGCGAGGAGTTGCTGGTTGGCGAACTGAAGGCGCTCAGCCAGGTCACGCTCGGCGCGGCGCTTGAGGTTCTGAAGAGCGGCGACCGCCCTCAGGTGCTGGTCGTGTTCGGCATCATAGAGTTCTGTGAGACGCTCGACCTCGGCGCTCAGATCGTCCGTGTCCTGTTGAGCCTTCGGCGTCTGCTCTTGCGAGGCGTCCTCGTCACCCGGCTTGACGTTGGGCGCGGCGGCATCATCGCCGGCCTGCTCGCTCGCCGGCAGGCGGTCCGGATCGTCTCCCTCTATCTCGATTCTGCGTTCACGGGGGGATTTGCGATCGTCCATACGAGGGGTTGTAACCTCCTGCCTTCATTGTGGCAATCGGTCAGCTCTTAGCCGTTAGCTGATAGCTGATAGCTGACGCCTGCTATTGCCCATTGCCCGCCTTGCTGAGCGCATCCCCCAGCTCGCGGGCGACGCAGCCCACAGCAGTCAACGCAAGGCGGTAGTCCATGCGCATAGGCCCCACCACGCCGACCGTCCCTCCCACAGGACGCTGTGCGTCCTCGGAGGGACCGGGCAGGCCGTAGCCGGCGGCCACCACGCTGCAGTCCGACAGCGGCTCGACACCGTGCTCGCGGCCGATGGTGACGGCTACGCGGCCGCCCTCAGCGGTGGCGTGCAGCAGCCGCCGCAGCAGCGGCGAGCGGGTCAGGGTCTTCATTACCCGCCGCAGTATGTCGAGGCGCGCGAACTCGGGCTGGTCCAGCATATAAGTGGCGCCCTCGACGTACACCTGCCCGGCAGCGGCCTCCTCAAGTGAGGCACGAATGCCTGACAGCAAGTCCGGGTCGGACGAGGGCATCTCGTCGGGATCCAGCGCGCTGCCCGGTGGGCGGCCGAGCAGTCTGCGCCGCAAGGCCTCCTCCAGCGCCTGCACATCGGCCGCCTTGACCGGCGCGTCGGTCTCTATCAGGGTATGCTCCGTGTTCCCCTGGTCGTCCTCGTAGGAGAGCAGGACGTTATGAGCGCTGACGGGGTCCAGGGACAGCTCGGTCAGCCGGGTGCGGCTCTCGCCAAGCCGGGACGGGCGGGTCACGACCGCCGGATACCTGGTCATCTGGCAGAGCAGGCCCGAGGTGCGCTGGAGGGCCGCCTCCGGCTCATCGCTGAGCCGTCGGATCTCCCCCTGCATCCAGGTCAGCCGACGGTCCAGACGGGGGCGGGAGTTGATGATGCTGTTCACGTAAAGGCGGTACGCCGAAGCCAGCGGCACGCGGCCCGCCGAGGTGTGCGGCTGGTTGAGGTAGCCCCTGCGTTCCAGGCACGCCATCTCGTTGCGGATGGTTGCCGGGCTGCACCGGAACCCGTGCCCCTCGCACAGCGCCCTCGAGCCGACGGGCTGGGCAGTGCGGATGTGCTCAGCCACCACGGCCCTGATAATGCGCCGCTGCCGCTCAGTCAGCTTCGAAGCGCCGGTACGGGCCATCGGTCACACCTGTATCGCCGGTCCTGCTGCGCGGGCACAAGCCATGATACTTCGCTTTCGGCCCCATCCTCCATCACCACGCCCCTCGTTAAAGGTAGCACCCAAGTGTGGTCCTGTCAAGCACGCACGCCGGCTGGGTTACGTTCCCTGTCTTGTGTAAGGGGGTGGGTGCTCTGTTGCTGTTGTGTTGGGGCGGGGGTGATTCTCTACGATCTCTGCGGCCTCTGCGTCTCTGCGGCTGGTCTTGCCGTTACCCTGCGCCGTCGTACGGAGGCGCGGCGGCTTGTGCGCCGCAGCCTTGCATTCCCCCGCGCGCCCAACTCTCTCTCTCACCGGCTCAGGGCGTAGACCAGCAGGTTCGTGCCCATCTTCAGCGCGACCGTGTGCTTCTCCGCAGGATCGTGGTGCACCTCTTCGCTCTCCCACCCGTCTCCCAGGTCGGTGTTGTACGAGTAGAACAGCACCACCCGCCCCTGATGCACGATCGCATACCCATGCGGCGGGCCGCCGTGGTGCTCGTGTATCTTGGGCAGCCCCCCGTCGAAGTCGAAGAAGCAGTGGTAGATCGCGTGCGAGAACGGCAACTCCACGAGTTGCTTGTCGGGGAAGAGCTTCTTGACTTCCGGGCGGAAGTGCTCGTCCAGGCCGTAGTTGTCGTCCACGTGCAGGAAGCCCCCGCCCAGCAGATACTCGCGCAGGCTCTTGCGTTCCGCCTCGGTGAAGCGTACCCGACCATGGCCGGTGGCGTGGATGAAGGCGAAGGACAGCAGCTCGCGGCTGGCCGGCTCGACGGTG
>CBFDBV010000014.1:0-24903 GCA_965603135.1 uncultured bacterium | reverse complement strand
GCCAGGATGTATCCGCCATCCTTCCCGACCTCGGCGATGAGCCTCTTCACCTCAGCGCGGACCTCGTCGGGTGTGCCGTAGGGCAGCAGCCTCTGAGTGCTGACCCCGCCCCAGAAACTCAGCCTGTCGCCATGAACCCGCTTCATCTCGCAGACGTCCATCACTTCGGGCTGGAAGGGATTGAAGCAGTCCACCCCGATCTCGATGAGTTGCGGGAAGACCTCCTGCACCTTCCCGCAGGAGTGAACGCTGACGAACTTGCCCGCATCCTTGGCGGCCGCGTACTGCCGCGCGAGGCGAGGCTGGAGGAACCGCTCCCAGAGGTCCGGCCCCATCAGCAACCCCCGCTGCGCTCCCCAGTCGTCCCCGAAGTGCACCAGGTCTATGTCGTGCTGCGCCGCCTGCTCCACCATCGCCACGTTGTACTCGCAGATGGTGTCGAGCAGCTCGTGCACGAAGCCGGGGGCCTCGATCATATCCACGAACAGCCTCTCCATCCCCCGCATCGTCCACGCCCGCTCGAACAGCGAGAACCCGATCTCGAACACCACGCACTTGCCATCGGCCGCCGCAACTTGCTCTTCGAAGCCCTCGAACTTGCCGGGCGCGCGCGGGTCAGGGAACTCGACGCCCGCCAGGCTGCGCTCGGGTATCACGCAGTTGCACACATTCCCGATGTCCCGGTCCACACTCCGGTCCCACTGCACTCCGAACTCATCCTGCCAGGTGTCCTCGTCCAGCCAGTGGTCTTTGGGCCCCGGCCTGGCGGCCACGTGGTGAAAGCAGTTGTCCATCTGCGCCAGGAAGTCGTTGCCGCCGCAGTGCTCCACCATCGCCGCCATCGCCTTCTGCGTGAAGCCGATCTCATAGGGCGTCCGGTCGGGCTGCTCATGCGCGAACGAGGCGTAGACGCGCTCCTTATTGGTCACTGGCTCGCTCCTCTCCCTGACGTGCTTGCCCCCGAATGCGTGGAGGACAGGGCCGAATGCGCAGGTCAACGGATCGTCTGCGCTCGGCCTACTCAGGCGGCGGGCCGGGCTGTGGTGGTGGGAACCGCCCGCTTGCGGGCGGCGGGCCGAAGCGGAAAAAGCCGTTCCCGCCCGTGCCGACGTAGAGCCGCGAGGGGTTCACCGGATCCACCACGAGAGTCCCGACGCGGTAGTTCGTCAACCCGTCGAGCGCGAACGGCTGCCAGGTCACGCCCCAGTCCGTGGACACGAACACGCCCCGGCCGCTGCTCACGTCGTAACCCTCCTCGCGGCAGGCCGCGTAGAGCGTGCCCGGGGTAGTTGGGTCAGCCGCCAGACAGGACACGAAAACGCGGGCGCCCTGGTCGCCATCGCGAGAGCCCGGCCCCCCCAGGAACATCTGCTGATCCAGGCTGGCCCATGTGTCCCCGCCATCCAGCGATCGGTAGAAGGCGTTGGGATAGTCCACGCCCGAGAAGTTGCGGTTGCCCGCGTAGACCTTCTGAGGGTCGAAGGGGTCAATGACGATGCACTGCGGCTCAATCCTGTCTTTGAGCACCTCCCAGTGCCCGCCGGCGTCGGTTGTCCGTGCGATGTATCCCGCCACGCGCTGGCCGGTGTCAGGATGGTTGTGAGCGCCCGCCGCCAGGAAGAGCCGCCGCGGGTTCGCGGGGTCCAGCGCGAGCTGCTTGATCATGCGGCTGTCCGCGGGCAGGCCGTTGGACTGCTCGTGCCAGGAGAGGCCGCCATCCTCGCTCTTGTAGACGCCGAACTTCGTCACCGCCGCGTAGATGGTGCGCGACTCGATGGGGCTGTCGGGGTCAATGACCAGGCTGAAGACGCCACCCGGCGGCAGGCCGGTCCCCTCATGCCCGACCATGTGAAACTCCCTGCCGCCGTTGACGCTCTTGTAGATGCGCTGCTCATCGTAGTTACGGCCCTTCGACAGGTAGACGAGGTCTGGGTTGGCCGGGTCCAGCACGACCGCCCCCATCCGTCCGTAGCCACTGTTGATGCCGTTGGTCAGGCGGTAGCAGGTCTCGCCGCCATCGTCGCTCTTCCAGGCGTGAACGTCCATATACCCGAAGTAGAGGGTTCGGGGGTTGGCGGGGTCAACGGCCAGGGCCTGCGGGCCGCCGACGCACAATATGTCAGCGCCTCGCCCCCGCCAGACCGCTGGATCGTCCTCGGTCGCAGGGCGCACGAGGTTCGTAGCGACCTGATCCCAGGTCTTGCCGCCGTCCATCGTCTGATAGAGGTCCATATCGTTGCAGTAGACAAGCCGGTCGGGATTGCTCGGGTCAATGTCAAGGCCCGTCACGTTGCTGCCCGCGAAGAACCACGCGGACCTGATGTTGCCCGCCAGGTTCACCGGCTGCCACGTGGCCCCGCAGTCGTGGGTCACGAACAGGCCCGACCTCCGATGCCAGCCGAGGTAGTACGTGTTCGGGTCGGCGGGATCGGCGATGATGCGCCAGGCCTCCTCCGCCGCCGGCAGGCCCTCGTTGCTCGGCGTCCAACTTGCGCCGCCGTCCACGCTCTTCAGCACGCCGCCCCGGTCCTCGGGACCACTCTTGCAGGCGAGCAGCATTGTGCTCGGCTCATCCTGCTTGATGACCAGGAAGGTCGTCACATAGCCCTCCAGGCCATCTCCCAGCCGCTCCCACGACTCGCCCGCGTCAGAGCTGGTGAACAGGCCCGCCTGCGTGCTGGCGTACAGCCGGTTCAGGTCGCCCGGATGGAAGCGCAGGCAGAACACCGACAGCTTCCTTGTCTCGTCGCCGCCCGGCAGCTCGACCGTCTTCCAGCTCTCGCCGCCGTCGGTGCTCTTGAAGATGCGGCCGCCGACGGTGCGCTTGCGCAACGCGCCGTACCTGCGCTCGTACCCGACCCCGGCGTACACAATGTCAGGCCGCTCAGGGTCAATGAGGAGGGCGGAGATGGGCGCGCTCTGACCGAACGTGAGCAGCGGCGGGAAGCCCTCGCGCTTGATCGCCCACGTGCTCCCGCCGTCCGCGGACTTGAGCACGCCGCCGTTGGAGCCCGCGAACACGATGTGCTCGTCAGTCGGGTGAAAGGCGAAGGTGTTGATGTAGGTGTTGGGGATGCCGCTGTTGAGTATCTGCCAGGTTCGGCAGGCGTCGGTGCTGCGATAGACGCCGCCGACATCGCCTCCCACGAAGCAGGCGCCGTCATGCGGCGAGAAGGCTACGACGCGGTACCAGCCGCCACCGCCACAAGCCCCCACATTCGTCCAGTGCCGGAGCTGCTCGGGAATCGGCAAGGCCCGCGGCTCCGGACGCTCACGTGGTGGGCCCTCAGGCACGGTCAGCTCGGCGGCGACCTCAGCGCGGGACAGGAGGTCACAGCGCCGCAGGTAGAGCGCGAACTGCTTTCCGACCTCGTTCGGGGCCCAGAGGCCGATCACAACTCCCCTCACTGCGTCCGGCAGCTCTCCCTCGAACTCCTTGAGCAGCACCGTGCGCTGGTTCCACTCGGGCGGGAAGCGCAGGTCCGGCTCATAGATGGCGTCCTCGTCGCCGTCGGCAGCCAGCAATGTCAGCCGGCTGAGACACGTCCCCTGGCCTGACGACTCCTCACTGCGCCCCTCCAGCACCAGCCGCTCCTTACCCTCCGGGGAGACCGGCTCGCGGAAGACGACGCGCACCGCGCTGTTGGAGTCCTCGGGTCGGACCTGGAAGCGCAGGTGGGTGTCCGTCAGCTCCACGGCGACGCGACCATCCGGCTCGCCGCCACACTGCGCCGGGTCCACCCGTGAAGGCAAGCCCTGCCCCCGAACGGCGGGGGCGGCGAGCACGGCTACCACTGCCAGTAGAGCAACCTTGCACCAGCTCTTGACCCGGTTCAAGCTTCGATTCTCCCCTCTTCGCGTGCGTGGGTCTGCGCGGCGACGGCGGCGTCTCACCAGGTGAGGGCTACGAACTCGTAGGGCTTCAGCTCGATGACTACCCCGTCCGCGTCCACGCGCGGGGAGGGTCCGAACAGTGCCCTCGCCTTGGCAATCCCCGGCGCGGCAAGCCCGACACTGTGCGCGCCTTCCGGGTCGTAGTTGATCAGCGCCAGCAGATGGCCGCGCTCCGACTTCCACGCCCACGAGCGCACCGGCGACAACGTGCTCTCAGACGACACCGTCAGCTCCTTGCCGTTGACCTTCACCGTGCGTGTGTTCGTCAGGTGCGGCGTCACGGCGATCTCGCCGTCCCGCGCGCCGCCCACGATGTACCGCTGAAGCTCCCGTATCTCCTCCAGGCTCTGCCGCAGAGCGTTCACATACTCCGCGTCGAGCGATTCAATGCCGACCCACAAGATCACGCCGTCCCCCCCACTGAGGGCGGTTGCCAGCATGTTCAGCCGCACATCCTCGGGCGTGGGGAACACACGCTCAACAGCAATGTCCGAGGCGAGCAGGAAGGGCAGCACCGGCGCGGTCACGTTCTCGCAGGTGGACCGCACGGCGGACTCGTACTGCAGCGGCGCCCGGTAGATCATCGGCGCGTGAAGCACCACGTCCGGCTCGAAGAGGCGGATGTCCATCCCGCGCTGCGCATTCCACTCGCCGTACGGCGGGCCGCAGATACCCACCTGCACCTCCGTGTCTGTCTCATGGATCGCGGCCACGTGGTTCTTCACGATACGCTCGTTCTGCTTTGACCTGAACCGCCCCCAGGCGTGGTCCGGCAGCTCCTGAATCTCCTTGGGCGTCATTGCCAAGACCTTCGCGACATCGAGGCCCGCGAACTCGGCGAAGGCCCGCCGGCAGCGTTCGCAGAAGCAGCAGTTGAACCACGGCGGCTCGTAGTTGATGATCAGCGTCTTCAGCCCCGAGGCCAGCGGCCTCCGGTAGTCCTCGACCAGGTCGGACCAGAACGGCTCCCCGCGCTCGGCTTGCACCTGCGGGCAGACCAGGCGCTCGGAGACCTCGCCATCCTGGAAGACGAGCCTTTGGTTCTCCTCGGCGGGCCCGCCGTAGCCGTGCCAGTCCCACGCCCAGGTGAAGAAGCCGGCCTCGTGCAGCTCCTCGTCAATGTGCGCGTACTCCTTCTGATAGTGCGTCAGGCTCAACCCGCCCCGGATCGCCGCGTAGTAGAGGTGGTCGAGTATGCGCGCGCGGCCCTCCTTCGTGGGGTGGCGCAATGCGCCGCTGTGCTGGGCGTAGAGCGGGAAATCTGCGACCGGCTCGAGCTCGCCGCCTTGCCTGGCCACGATGCGGCCCGGGAGGCTGTGCACGGGGCCGGGCTTGCCGCCGACCTCGAGCTGCCAGCGCCACTCGAACTGCTCCGGGCAACCCGCCTCCGGCTCGGCGTAGATGAAGTGATACTCCTCCCACGAGGGCTGGTCTTCCCTCAGCCTCCGCACCAGCGTCTCCTGCCGAATCGGGATGCGCCAGCGAAGCAGCCTCTGTCCCGCGCGCTCGACGGCCTCCGGCTGCACGTCCAACGGGTCGGGCATCGGCGCCCGGCCGTGCACCGCCGGGCCGCTGACCTTCAGGCCCTCCGGCGCCTCGACGATGATGTGCGGATCGCTCACCTCATCCTTCCTGCCCCAGAAGAACATCGCAACCGGGTTGAACGACTCGCCAAGCAGATGCAGCGTCCGGTCGGGCCGGCGGTGAGCTGGGTACCAGATGAGCTGGAGCGGCCATCCGTCATCGGGCGGCAACTGGAGCTCAGCCGGCACCACAGGCGGGAGCTCGCGCGGGTCCATCTCCTCGATGACGATGTCGTCGAACCACGCGTAGCCGGTGCTCTCCCAGAGCTTGCACTGAAGCTGAAGCCAGCTTGACTCGGGCCGCGTCATGAACCTGATCTCGTATGTTCGCCAGTCCTGCGTGCCCCTCAGGTAGTCTGTCACATGCCAGTGCGAAGGCGCCTGCACTCCATCCTCGTAGAGGATCAGATAAACGCGGCCCTCGGCCCCAACCTCGGCCCGCATCACGCGCACGCTGAGGCGGTAGGCGGTCGAGGGCTTGATGGCGATCCTCGGCTCGTAGGCCCAGGTGGCGCGGGCCGTGGCATCGCTCTCCACGTCCAGGCGGATCGAACGCCCACCGGCCGGCGGCTCGTTCTCGTCCCAGGCCCCGCTACATTCCCCGCGTTGCTGGAGGAAGCGCCAGCCCGCGGCCGCGGTGCCCTCGCCATCCTCGAAGTGGTCTTCAAAGACTGGCGCGGCAAGCCCAACGGAACTCAGCAGGCAGCACACCAACATCAGCCGCCAACGCATCCTCAAGCACCTCCCGATCCTGGCGATCCTCACGGCGCCAGCCTGACCACGCGGAAGCCCGCGTCGAAGTCCCGGTAGCTCGGGCGGTGGATCGAGCCGGGATAGATGAGTATCTCGCGCACGGTACGATAGAAGCTGCCGCCGCGCAGCACGCGGTGCTCCTTGTAGTATGACCCCGGCTCCGCGCCCATGGGGTCAACCTTCGTCGGGCCTTTTCGCTCTGCGTTCCAGTACCAGTACTCGTAGTAGTCGTGGCACCACTCCTGCGCGTTACCGGCCATGTCGTAGAGGCCCCACGGGTTTGCCCTCTTCTGTCCCACCGGATGCGCATACGGCTCCTCAGCACGTATCGTGTTATCGCGGTACCACGCGAACTCAGCAAGCTGCTCCTCTTCGAACCAGTAGGGGGACTTGCCCTCAGCGCCGGCGCGGCAGGCGTACTCCCACTCCGCCTCCGTAGGGAGGCGGTACTCGCGCTCACCGCAGGCGTTGAGGCGCGCCACGAACTCCTGGCAGTCCCCCCAGCCAACGTAGGTGACGGCGTTCTCGGGCGCATCCTGGGCGTACTCCTGGTCGAGCCACGGCTTCGTGCCCATCACCGCAGTCCACTGCGCCTGGGTTACCTCGCACGCCGACATCTCGAAGGGCTTGGTCAGCGTCACCTCGATCCCGCTCTTGACGAACTTGCCCGGAGCGATCGGCACCAGCTCAAGGCCCAGGTAGTCGGCGACCTCCTTCCCGGAGGCCTTGACCCTCGCGGCGAAGGCCTCGCGCTCGGCGGGATCGTAGACGACCGGCTCAGGCGCAACACGCGCCGCTCCGTAACGCAGATGCTCGTTGCCCTGTTGAAGCACGGGCTCGGTCTGCGGCAGGGGCGCGCCGCTGGTCTTCTCGGTCGGGTTCGTCGCGTTGAGGTACTCCTCAACGTTGGTGTAGCCGTCGGCATCGAGGTCCCCCGGGCCGTCGGCGGGATCGTCGGGGGCAAGGCCGTACTGCTGCTCCCAGGCATCGGGCATGCCATCGTGGTCGGAGTCGGCGGGCGGCTCGGCGGCGGCGTACTCAGGCCAGCCGCCGACCTCCGCCTGGGTGTCAATGATGCGCCCGTCGCCGTTGCGGACCTCCTCGACGATGCGCGCATCCACGACATCGCGCACCGGCAAGGTGGCGCCGACGAAGCTCAGCACTGACTCGTAGACGCTCGCGGCAGACTCCGTGGTGACCGGCGGCACGGTAATCGGCGTGGCCGACACGAGACCTTCGGGCGGAGGCGCCCAACTCTCGCCCAGCACTCCGCCCATGACCATCCGGTCATCCACCTCGCCCTCCGGCCTCCCTGGCCAGATGTTGTCCTCGACGTAGAAGAGCTGGTCGGCGGATGCGTCGTACCTTGCTCCGCGGGGGGAGTTCGGGTCCCCGTCCGGCCCGATCTTGATGTAGTTGCCCACGTAGTTGACCCGGCTGGTGCCACGGACGTTGGTGCAGGCCCAGCGGCCGTGGTTGTAGATGAGATTGTTGCGGAAGTCGAAGGCGGAGGGGCCCTTGTTGAGCCCCTTGCCGGTGTCGCCAATGAGTGCGTTGCGGTCCATGTTGTGCGCGAACAGGCAGTGATGAATACTCTCAGTGTTGTCCTGGCTGCCGAGGATCATACCCTTCCCATGCGGCCCCTTCGGGTGGAGGCTGTCGTTTAGCGACTCGGCGGTAATGCACCACTGGATCGTCAGGTCACGCGGGCCGTACCAGGTCGCGATGTTCTCGTCAATGCCCCAACTCACCGAGCAGTGATCCAGGATGACGTTGTAGACCCTGTCGCCGTCGCCGGAGATGTCAATGCAGTCGCGGTTCTCGGGACTGCCGCCGCGCGGGCCGTCGCCGGGGCGGACGCGCAGGTAGCGGACGACAACATCGTGCGTGCCAATGTGAAAGACGCCGTTCGTCAGGCAGACGCCGTCGCCGGGCGCGGTCTGACCGGCGATGGTGATGTACGGGTTGCGGATGGACATCCCACCGTTGAGGTCAATGATCCCGGCGACCCTGAAGACCACGATGCGCGGGCCCTCCGAGTAACACGCCTCGCGGAAACTGCCAGGGCCGTCCGAGTCCAGATTCGTGACCTCGATAACGCGGCCACCACGCCCGCCCGGCGTGTCGCTACCAAAGCCCTCCGCGCCGGGGAAGGCCGGGATGCCCAGAACCGGGGTCATCGCCGTGAAAAGCAGCGCCAACATGCCTCCCACCGTCACCAAGATCGCCGTCCTGAGCTGATACATCCATTTTCACCTCCGGTCGAGGGCAAAGCGCCACAGCTCTTGACTTGGCCCGCGACGCTCTGTGGAACTGATGGGGTCTTCGCTGCCCTCATCGGCGAAACCTGCCGAGATTGCTCACCACTCCGGCGACGGCGAGCGCCGCTGACGGCGCAGGCAGCGAGGCGGGGACCTCAGCGGTCGGAAGCTGTCGTAGCCGGACGCGAACGGTCGTTCGGGATTCCCTGGTGGTCCGGCTTGACTTCGAACGTCTGTTCTATTATGCTGTGCACCCGTTGCGAACGCAGGAGCTGCCAGCAAGGACTAGCGAAACACCCTGGCCAAGGCTACATAGAGCAGTAGCGCGTAACGTGGCGATGGACTCGCACTGCGATCCAACACCGTCGGCGTGACCCAGTTGCGCAACGGGAGGGATGACGATGAACAGACGCGTGTTAGCGTTGGCGGTAGCTGCCGGGCTGCTCTTAGGCGGCACTGGGGGGTATGGGGACGTTGAGGATCTGGCGAGGCTTCACTTCGCCTGGGCCGAGGAGGCCTCAAGCTGGTTCGAGGGCTTCGCGGAGGCCGTGGACGGCCAAGAGATCACGTACCACTCGCACCGCGACCAGTCCGCGCAGGCCAGGATCGTGAGGGCCCTCGACGGAGAGGACTTCATCGAGTGGCGGAGCGCCCCGATCCCCGCCGAGTGGACGGGCGAGTCTGCGACCTTCGTCTGGGTCGCGGGCCTGGGCTGCAATCTCGGGCACAAGAGCTTCGATCTACAGGTCAACGGCGAGCCCCGCTTCACCTTCCGTACCACCTACGACCGAACCTGGACCGTCGAGGGCACGGGCGGCGGGCAGCTTCAGTTCGTCGCCGTGCAATCAGACCGTTCCAAGGATCTGTTTGGCTACATGAAGATGACCGTGCCCGCCGCGTGGCTGACGCCGGGGGAGGCGCTGCTGCTCAAGGTCATCGGCGAGGCCGCTGGCAGCAAGGCCTGGGTGATGACCTACGAGTACCCGGACGCGCTGGCTGCGATGCACAAGCCCCTGTATCACGAGCTGAGCTTTCTGCATTTCGGCGCGGCGAGAGTGAGGGTCGCCTGCGCCCCGGAGTGGGCGGGCAGGAGCATTGCGCTGCGCTCGGGGCGACAGGTGGTCGGCGAGGCCGTCCTGGCCGCCGACGAGGGAGGGGCTGTGGGGAGCGGAGCGGCTGCGAAGCAGACGCAGGGGATCTCGGTGGCCACGATCACCATCCCGCGGGATGAGCAGGCCGGACTGAGGGCGCGGCTGCCGGTCCTCGTCAGCGGCAGACGGGTTGAGGTCATCAAGGTCCCCGACTTCGCTGAGATCCGGCTGCGGGCATTTCTCAGCGAGGAGCTTGGCTTCAGCGGGTACGTGTTCTCACCCGGCGACTTCCCACGGCCCCAGTGGCAGCGTCCGGCGATGGTCTTCAATGAGATGGGCGAATTCGACCTTGAGGTCAGCTTCTGCGACGCGGACATGAACCCGGTCGAGACCGCGGAGGAGCCGGGCCGCTACGGGGCCGTGGTCGAGGCCGTCACTCCAGATGGCTACCAGATGCAGCGGTACTTCACCTTGTTTTGCTGCGCCGAGGGCTGGGACTGGGAGGCCAGGTTCGGCGTCGAGCCCGAGCCCTTTGCGCCGCTGGGCATCCCCGCGGACGTCTGGCAGGTCCACGAGGACGAGATCAGGGACTATCTGGGCTGGTCCATTCCCGAACGCTTGAACGAGAAGGCTGACGGCGCCGTGTTCTGGGCCGGAATGAGCGAGTTGGCGCCGACGATCTCACCCGAAGTGCCGGAGGCGAACGTCTGGTACCGTGACCGGCAGTGGTGGGCTGACTTCAAGCGCAAGCAGTTCGGGGCGGACGAGAAGTACCCTGCCCTCGCGCGCCCGGCCAAGCTCGCAACGCCCAGGGGCAACGCACTGCGAGAGGGCGATCCCGCGTCGGTGGGTTACAGCGAAGAAAGTCTCGACGAGATCCGCAAGGTCTGTGACGAGTGGGCGGAGGTGGCCGAGGAGCCGCTGGCGGTTCTGCTGGCGCACAAAGGAGTGATCGTGCTCCACGAGGCCTTCGGCACGAAAAATGACGGCCAGCCGATGACGCTTGACACGCCCAGGTGGATGGCCTCCATCACCAAGCTGATGACCGGATGCCTGATGATGCAGTTCGTGGACCAGGGCCTGGTGGGGCTCGATGATCCGGTCAGCAAGTACCTCCCCGAGTTCGACCGCCCGGTCAGAAGGCCGATGACGATCCGCCATCTGTTCACGCACACCGCCGGATTGCACCGGGCGCCGGGCTGGGGCGGCGACTGGAGCGCGTCCTTCGAGAACACGCTCGGCCACTACCTGCCACATCTCGAGGTAGCGCAGGACCAGGCGTACACGGGGAGCGGCTATGCGGTCGCGGGGAAGGTGATGGAGCGTGTGGGCGGCCTCGCCATCCCCTATCTGCACCAGCGACTGCTGCTCGGTCCGCTGGCAATGACCCACACCGAGGTCGCGGGGACGGCCGGCGACTGCGCCTCAGTGCCTCTGGACATGGCGCGCGTCGGCCAGATGCTGCTCAACCGAGGCAGTTACGAGCAATGGCAGTTCTTCTCCGAACAGACCTTCGAGAAGATGCTGCCCGTGCCCATCAGCAGGCTGCTGCCCGGTCGCACCGAGGGCGTGTGGGGCGCGAGGAGTTGGGGCACAGGTGTGACCCACTACAGCGGGCACGGTTTAGGCGACAAAACCATCGGGCATGGCGCGGCTTCCGGCGCGATCCTGCGGGTTGATCCCGAGCACGAACTCGTCATCGTCTGCTGCCGTAACTCCAAGGGCGCGGACTACGAGGAGTACGCGCACGCCTTCGTCGAGGCGTGCACGGCACCCTTCAGCCCGGGGGATGCGCCAACAGAGGAATGACGGGCCGGCGGCAGGAGGGTACACGTGTCCGGGCGAAGAAGAAGTGGGAGGTTACGTCCCCTCACACTCAGCCAAGCGAAGGAGGAGAGAGATGAAAAAGCAACTCGAAGGGCTGAGCTTCAAGCCGGCGTGGATTACCCATCTCGGATGTGTCCTGGGCTGCGTGGAGTACCTGGGCCTGCATGTCTCCCAGGCCTGGATTTACGGCGGCACCGGTCATGCGTTCGTCATCAACATCAGCGAGGACGCCTGTCCGAGCGGGCCCACGGCCTGGAAGACCTTCATCCTGACGCAACTCGCGCCCAACCTCGGGTACCGCGAGACCGTGCACTCCGCGCTCAAGACCCAGCCCGACTTCGCGGAGAAGCAGGAACAGGCCTTCGCGGCCATCCGCGAGAGCATTGACAACGGCCTCCCCTGCTACGGTTGGGAGCTTCACATGCCCGAGTTCTACGTCATCAACGGCTATGACGAGGTTGGATACTACTGCTCGGGGCCCGGGTTGGGAGAGGGCGATGGGCCCAAGCCCTGGCAAGAGGTCGGCGACACGGGCATCGGCCTCCTCGAGCTGTACAGCGTTCAGGCCTGCGATCCCGCCCCAGACGAGAAGGTGGTCCGGGATGCGCTGACCTGCGCCCTCAAGGCCTCGGGGAACCCCGAGGACTGGGCCCTGCCCCCGCGCGCGATGGGACTGAACGGATTCGAGACGTGGGCCAAGGGCCTTGAGGCCGGAACCGCATGGCGGTTCGGGCACGGCTACAACGCGGCCTGCTGGGCCGAGTGCCGCGAGCAGGCCGTGGCCTTCCTCCAGGAGGCAAAGGAGCGCCTCACCGGCGAGGCTGACAGTCTGTTCCACGAGGCGCTGGAGCACTACACGGTCGTGCGCGACAAGCTCAAGGCGGTCTCTGAGCTTCACCCGTTCCGTCACGGCGACGAGGGGAACGTGCAGAGCCCGGAGGCGGCGGGGCTGGTCAGTGAGGCGAGCGACGCGGAGGAGAAGGGCCTCGCCGTTCTCGAGCAACTGGTTGAGGCTATCTGAGGAGGTAACGACAGCAGCGAGCTACGAGCTGCGAGCCACGGATTCGCCTGCAGTTGCGAGTAGCCAGTTGCGAGTAACAGCAAACCACAAGAGCCGTGGGCCGTTACTCGCAGCTCGCTACTCGCTACTGTCGTTGCTGCGGCCGAAGGGCGCTAACGCCGCGCGATCTGCGCGCAGGTAAGCGCCTGGGCCTCGTCGCCGTATTCGCCGCGCACGGTGATGCGAACCAGATACATGCCGGAGGGCACCGTCAGGCCCGTCGCATTCCGGCCGTCCCAGATGACCGTGTGCGTCCCCGCCGCGAGCGCCTTGCCGGTGCATATCCCTCGTATCATCCGCCCTGCGATGTTGAGCACCGTCACGTCCACCGTGCTGGCAGCCGACAACGTGAAGGTCACCTGCGCCCCGCCGGTCCCGGTCGGAGCGGACGCGGCGGAGACCACCGCCAGCGGCCCCGCCCCCAACTCCTCATCCACCAGCGGGCCCCGCATATGATGCCAGGTCGGCTCGCCGATCGCGTCGCACTCGCCATCGCTGCTCTCGAACCAGTAGCCGTACAGCCCCTGCTCCGTCAACTGCCGCGTGTAAGCGAACACCACGCCCTCATCCCAGGCCTCCTTCTCAGCCGCCATCTCAAAGGGGCTGCCCGGCAGCTCGTTCTCGGTTCCAAGCTCCTCCAGGAAAATGTGCACCCGCACGTACTGGGCGGGGTCTCCCCGCAGGTCCATGTAACACACCTTCCAGATGAAGGTGTTAGCCGGCGACTGCTGGTCGCGGGCCACGCCGTCGTGCTCGTAGCCGTAGGTCCCGACCCAACTCAGGCGCGGCGGGCGATCGCTCTGCACCGACGGCCCCGGCATCCGGTGCCAGGTCGGCTCGCCGATGGCGGGCAGCTCGCCGTCGCTCGCCTCGAACCAGTAGCGATACCGGCCCTCGCCGCGTAGCACGCGCGCCCGATAGAACACCTGGCCCTCCTGCCAGCTCTCACCCGAGCAGTTCATCTCGAACGGGCTGCCGGCGATCTCCTCCAGCGGCTTGTCCTTGTTCCGGGTCACCTTCGCGACGTGAAGCTTGATACCATCTGCCGGCGCGTCCCCGTTGCCGTCGGAGTACTTGATCTTGAAGAGGAAGCGCGTGCCCGGCTCACCCTCCTCCGGCTCCAGGCCGTCCTCCTCGTAGCCCTCCAGGCCCGCCCAGATCAGCCGCGGCGCCAGGTTCCGGTCCGGCGGCGTATCAATGTGCGCCCGCTTGCGACGCCACGCCGGCTCGCCGACCGCGTCCTGCGTGCCGTCCGAGGCCTCGAACCAGTAGCGGTAGACCCCGTCCCGGCGCAGATACCGCGCGAAGTGATAAACCACGCCGGAAACGTACTGCGTGTGAGAGGTCCGCATCGCGAACGGACTGCCCGTGATCTCCTCGCCGTCCTTCGCGCCTTCATAGGCGATGTGCAGCAGCACGTGCGCCGCAGGCTGGTCTTCAAGGTCTGTGTACTTGATCTTCCAGACGAGCCGGTCCTCGCGCGTCGCCTGGTCCGGGTCCAGCCCATCGTCCTCGTAGCCCGCGGTGCCCAGCCACTCAAGGCGCGGCGGGAAGTCCTTCACCAGCGGTCCGGCCATGTGCCGCCAGGTCGGCTCGCCGAAGGCTGTCTCCTCGGCGTTCCGCGCCTCGAACCAGTAGCGATGCGCCCCCATCTCCGCGAGCTGCATCGTGTGCTCGAAGACCTCGCCGTCCTCATAGTCCTTGGCCTCCTCCATCGCAAAGGGGCTACCACCCAGCTCCTGCTCCGCACCATCAATCATCTTCACCACGTGCACGAGCACCTGCACCGGCGGGCGGTTGCCGGGGTCAAGGTACTGCACCTTCCAGGTGAACTGATCGTCCGGCGCGCCGTGCTCGCATTCGACCCCATCCTGCTCGTAGCCCTCGGCCCCCGCGCCCAGCCACTTGAGCTGCGGACGACGGCTCTCGATGGCCACCTCCGCCGCGACCGGCTCACCCGCCTCCTTCCCATCGGTGGGTGTGCAGACAACTCGCACTATGTCGCCGGCATCGAAGTGTTCCTCACCCAGCGTGTTGGTCTCCTCGCCCGCAATGACCACGAAGCCCTTGTCGGCCTCGTCCTTCTGCCAGGCCCACTCGTAGTCCTCGGGGTCGGCGTCGGGGTCGTACCAGCCCTCCGGCGTCGCCGTCAGGTCGGTGTATGAGTACGGCCGCTCGGGCGTGATGCTCACGCCGGTGATGCTCGGCGGCGTGTTCTGGATCGTCACTTCGTCCTGACCCGATGGCCCGTCCTCCTCACCGTCGTTGGGCGTGACCTCGCACCGCCAGACCTCGCCCGGGCCGGTCTCCGAGGACGGCACCGTGGTCCCCGTCAGCGCCGGGACCAGCTCCTCATCTCTGTACCACGCGTACGCGTACTGAACGGCATCCTCATCCGCGTCGGTGCTCCCCGAGGCGGTGCAGAGCAAGTCATCGGTGACCTTCGGCGCGTCGGGAGTCACGTCCACGTTGGGCCGCGTGAGCGGGCTGTTGCTGATCGTTATCTCATCGGTCACCGGCTCCCCCATTACCCGTCCGCTGCCATCCTCCGGTGTGCAGATGATCTTGATCTGATCGCCCTTCACGAAGTTCGTGTGATCCAGCGTGTCCGTCGTCGCGCCGGGGATGTCCTCCCAGCCCTTGCCCGCCGCACGCAAGCGTGCGGTCCCCGCCTCCACAGCCCTGCCCGCCTGCTTCTGCCACTGCCACAGGAAGCCCGCAACAGCCTCATCCGCATCCTCCCAGCCCACCGGCGTGGCGATCAGGTCGTCGTCCGTGTACGCCGGGTCTGGGGTGATCTCGACCGACTGAACGGTCGGCGGCGTGTTCTGGATGGTGACCTCATCCTGCTCCGAGGGCCCGTCCTCCTCACCATCGTTGGGCGTGACCTCGCACCGCCAGACCTCGCCCGACGCGGTCACTTCGGAGGGCACGGCGGTCGCATCGTCGTAGGCCGCCTGGTGGACGTCATCCTTGTACCACTTGTAGCCGTAGCTCACCTCGTCCTCGTCAAAATCGGTGCTGCCCGTGGCGGTCGCGGTCAGATCGTCCGCCGTCCTGGGCGCGTCAGGCGTCACATCCACCGTCGGCTGGGTCGGCGGGCTGTTGCTGATCGTTATCTCATCGGTCACCGGGCCGCCCATCACCCGCCCCACGCCGTCCTCCGGCGTACAGATGACCTTTATCTGGTCGCCCTTGTCGAAGTTGCCCGAACTCAGCGTTTCGCTGGTCTCGCCGTCAATGTCCTCCCAGGTCGTCCCGCCGGTCTTCTCCCCCACGACCGCCTTCTGCCAGGTCCATACATAGCCCTCAGCATCACCGTCAGCATCGTTCCACCCGCTGGGCGTCGCCGTCAGATCGTCATCCGTGTATGCCGGATCCGGGCCGATCTCCACGCCCGCCACCTCGGGCGGCTTGTTCATGATCGTGGTCTCCGCGTACACGGACGCGCCGGACTCCTTGGTGGCTCCACCACCGTCGTCGGGCGTGCACACGACGCGGATTTGATCGCCCTTGTCGAAGTTGTCCGAACTCAGCGTATCACTCGTCTCGTCGGCGATGTCCTCCCAGGTCGTCCCGCCGGTCTTCTCCCCCACAACCGCCTTCTGCCACTGATACGCGAATGTCACCGGATGGCCATCAGGGTCATTGCTCTCTCCGGGCACCGCGGTCAGGTCGGTGTCCGTGTACGCCGGGTCCGGGGTTATCTCGACACTGGTGACAGTCGGCAACTGGTTCGTCTTCGACGCGTATTCCGTACCGCCATAAGCCCCCATGTTGATGCGGCTACCGTTAGGATCCGGCTCATTGCCCACCAGGTCAGCCGGATCTCCCGTGTCAATGCACGGGCTGCTGTCGTGGTCGGTCACCCACTCCCGCGTGAGACTACCGCCGTCCACCCACCGGCCCATGCGAGACTGTAGATGGTAGTCGCTGTTGGCCGGGTCGGCGAACAGCGGATCCTCGGAGATGTTGCCCGTGCCCGGGCCCGTCCAGTCGCCGCCCACGTTGCCGAACACGTCACAGTAGTAGAGGCCGAGGATAGAACCGCCAACGGCTCCGCCACCACCCGAGAACGCCAGGATGCAGTTGCTCAACGGCATTGGAACCTCAGTGTACAGGCAGCCGCCCGAGCCGTCGTCACCGCCCGCCGTGTTATACGCGAAGGTGTTGTTGCTTACCGGATCCTCGGCGCGAACGGCAGCCTCGCCAGTGCCGAAGTAGATACCGCCTCCCAACGCCGCCGCGTTGTTCTCCGCTATCACGTTGTGATGGAACAGGGGCGCCCATTGCCTGGTCGCAACGCCGCCGCCAGAGCCGGAGGCCTGGTTGCGCAGTATCCGGTTGCTCTCAAGGGCGCCCGCTGATGTGTTTCTCATCCCGTTCGCAGGGCTCTGTAATCCCACGCAGATACCGCAGTAGAGGCCGCCGCCATCCACCGCAATGTTGTCGGTGATGTCATTGTCCACTATCGAGACCTCATCCATCGCCACGGGCCGGGCGTCCGAGCTGCGTCCGCGCAGCTTGCGCTCGTATCGGCCGCCGGGCGACGAGCCGGCGCCCAGGTAGCCCCTCATGTCGTACCAGACGATGCCGCCGCCGCACACGCCCTCGCCCTGCCGTTCGCCTGCCGCCGGCATCACCGCTTGATTGCCAGCGATGGTATTGCCCTCGATCGTCACCTGCTCGCCGTACCAGTAGAGCCCAATGCCGCCGCCGCCGTCAAGCCCGGCGGTATTGCCGCCGATGGTGTTGCCAAGGATCTGGCCTTCGACCTCGTCCCAGTCAACTCCACCACTACCCCAGCCAGCGACATTGTCAGTGATCGTGTTCCCCTCCAGCACTATCCCAAGCCCCCACCAGCACGCAACCCCGCCTCCCCACTCGTTCGCCGAGTTGTCGGCGACGGTATTGCCGGTGATTGACAGAGCCGCGCCATTCTTGGTCGTGAGGTAGCGGCCGAGGCTGTCACACGAGACACCGCCGCCGGAGCCCGAGGCCTGATTGCGCAGTATCCTGTTACCGACTATCTCGCCCATTGTGAGCTGCTTCGCGGCGCTCCCATAAATTCCGAGGCCAGAGCCGCAGTAGATCCCGGCCCCGTACGTCGCGCCGTTATCCGTGATGTCATTGTCCGTAATGGAGACCTGGCCAGTCTGCTTCGCCCGCTTACCCGGGCTACGCCCGCGCAGCTTGCGCTCGTACCGGCCGCCGCGCGGCGACCGGACGGCGTCGCAGCCGGTCATGTCGTACCAGGCGATTCCACCACCGCACACGCCATCGTCCTGCCGTTGGCCTGTCGCCGGCATCACCGGTTCATTGCCGCCGATGGTGTTGCCCTCAACCGTCACCTGCTCGCCCCACCAGTACAGGCCGATCCCGCCGCCGCCGTCGGGCCCGGCGGTATTGCCGCCGATGGTGTTGCCCAGGATCTGACCCTCGGCCCCGTACCAATCAACGCCACCGCTGCCCCAACCGCCGATATTGTCATTGATGGTGTTTTCCTGCAGCAGCACGCCGTAGCTGTCCCAGAATGCCCCCCCACCACCCCAATCGGCTGCCGTGTTGTCGTGGATGTTGTTGTCAGTGATCTCGACCGTAAGCTGTCGCGCTCCTCCCGGAAGCATGATGTCCCCGCAGAAGATGCCTGCCCCGTTCACCGCCTGGTTCGAGCAGATTTCGTTCTCGCTGATCCCCGGGAAGCCGGCGTCAACGTAGATGCCGCCGCCACAGTTCATGGCCGTGCAGTTCGTTATCACACACTTGCTGATCGTGGGCGAGGACCCGCCGATGAAGACGCCGGCACCGTGGTCCGCTGCGCCGTTGGCTACAGTGAGCCCACTGAGCACCGAGTCGCGCCCCTCACCGGAGTTGAAGGTCACCAGGGGGCCGATGTCGGCGCCGGTCTTCGTCAGGTTGCCGTTAATGACGGTGGCCGCGACTACGGCGGGATCAGATGGGTTCTCGCTCTGCACCGTGATGGCCTTGCCCTTGAAGTCTATCTGCTCGTAGTAGGTCCCCGGCGGGACGATGATGGTGTCCCCGTTGCTGGCCGCGTCAATGGCCGCCTGGATCGTCCACGACTTCGAGGCCTCGGGCATGTTGCCGTAGGCGCCCATGTTGACGCGATCGCCGTTAGGCTCCGGCTCGTTGGAGTGGTCGTCAGCGGGATCGCCGGCATCTATGCACGGACTGCTTACCGTGTCTAGCATCCAGCCTCTGGCCGCGACCTCAACCCAATGCCCGCCGATAGACTTGAGATGATAGTCTCCCGCCGCCGCGTCCACGAACAGCGGGTCCCCGCAGATGTTGCCGTTGCTGCGCGTCTGGGTGGCTATGCCCACCTCGTCCCCACCGGCGTTGCCGTAGACGTTGCAGTAAGACACGGAGGGTGATCCCGTGCCGTCAGTTCCGAGCCCTGCGCCGACCGGGGAAAACGCGATGACGCAGTTATGCACGGTTGGAGAGGAGTTGAGGGAGCAGTAGATGCCGCCGCCGTCCGGGGCCTGGTTGCCGCCGATGGTGTTGTTCTCGATGCTCGGCGAGCAGTCGTAGTGGCAGAGGATCCCGCCCCCCCGGAGGGCGGCGACGTTGTCGGTGATGGTGTTGCTCTGGATGGTCCCCGAGTACGCCCAGTAGCAGGTGATGCCGCCGCCGCCCTCATGGACTCCTTCGGTGCCCGTGGCGTGGTTGCCGCTGATGGTGTTGTTGCGGATGGTCGCATCGGGGTCGGCTGAGTACGGGTTACCGCCGCACCACACGCCACCGCCCCATGTGGCCTGGTTGCCCGTGATAGTGTTGCTCTCGACGGTCGTCCCTTCCCCGCAGTAGATGCCGCCGCCGGTCTTCGCGTGGTTGGCGTTGATGGTGTTGTACCGGATGTCGCCGCCACCGAAGATGCCGCCCCCGCCTTCTACGGCGATGTTGCCGCTGATGATGTTGTCCTCGATGGTCCCCCCAACACCGAAGATCCCCCCGCCGTTCAGCGCCTCGTTCCCCGTGATGATGTTGTTCTGGATGGTTGGCGAGCCCTCTCCAAGCGACCAGCCGATGCCGCCGCCCCCTCGTGCGAAGTTGCCGGTAATCGTGTTGTCGCAGATAGTCGGCGAGCCACTGTTCCAGCAGAAAATGCCGCCGCCAGTTGTATTCATCTGGCCTTCTGGTCCCGAGACGCCGACGTTGTCGCTGATAGTGTTGCCCTCGATGGTCGGCGAGCAGTTCTCACAGTAGATGCCGCCGCCCTTGCCCGCGTTGTTGCCGCTGATGGTGTTGTTCTGGATGGTGGGCGAGGCCCCGTTGCAGTAGATGCCGCCGCCGTTCGCAGCCGATCCGTCCTCGATGGTGAACCCCGCGAGAACTGAGCCCGCGCCCTCGCCGGAGTTAAAGGTCACCACCGACCCGCTGGCCCTACCATCTATTGTGGTGGCGGCCACCACAGCCGGGTCCAGCGGGTTCTGGCTGCGCACCGTGATCGCCTTGCCGTTGAAGTTGATGCGCTCGTAGTACGTGCCCAGGGCGACGACCACCTCATCGCCGTCCGTGGCGGCGTCAATCCCGTCCTGGATGTTGGCGTGCTGGTAAAATGGCGGGCCGCCCGGCCCGACCGTGATGATGGCCCTGCTGCCGGCCACGGGGAGTCCTACGATCAGCACGACGGCGAGAGAAACGATGAGGCCAACTGTCTTCCGCATCGGAGCCCCTCCCTGGGAAACCGATCTGCGCAGTGCGAGGCGCCCGGCTGTGCGTGTACAGCATCCACCGCCCGCCGGCCCGGCTGGCAGCGGACAATACGCCCTCCGTGTTCGACAGTCAAATATTCGGCGTGTCTGCCCACATTCCTGCACGACTAGCGCGCACTCCTTGCGGTGGCCGCACAGACAGGTATGCGGGCGCCAGACGGCGAAGCCCTCACGCGGAGCGAACGCGCGCCTGTCCGCGCGAGACGGGCCGGCAGTTGCCACCTGTGCGCAGCCGCCGCAACGGAGGACGCCCATGAAGATGCGGACAGCCGTCTCTTACCAGGCGGTCGTCCTTATGGCCGCAGCCGTAGTCGCAGCGACCGGCGGCCAGGTCTCGGCCGAGACCGTGGCCACGGGGGACGGTCTGGTGAGCGTGAACCTCGATGCGGCTCGCGGGGTCGCGCGTGAGGCAACCATCGCCGGCATTGCCGCCCGCGGGCCCGGCGGCATAGAGCTGGTGGACCACACGCCGGCCCCGCCCGCCGATGAGCAGGCGCTGGCTGAGCACCTGAGAGGGCTGTACCTGCCCCAGGGCGCGCCGGACGAGATGCACACCGTCTACCAGGCTGACGACGGGCCGGTCCGAGAGGTGTCGCTGGGCTGGTTGAGCGGCGACCGCTATCTGTGGCGGATCGACCTGGCCCGCGCGCTGGCCGAGGAGGAGCAGATCACCGTCTACCTTGACGCCGACCACGACCCGAGCACCGGCCGCCAGGACTTCCAGGGCGTCGAGCTGATGCTCCAGGTCGGCCCCGGCGGTCAGCGCGCCATCTACTATATGGCCGACGGCCGGGGAGCCGCTGGCAGGCGCCTGCACGCGGGCGTTGACGGGCGCATGGTCCACCTCACCTACGACTACCCGCTGAGGGCGACCGACGACGGCGTGGCCTGCCGCGTGTGCGTCGCGGCGCCCGACGGGAGGACGCCGATGGCCGAGGTCGCCGTCCCCCTGAGCCGGGCGGCAAGCGTTGGCCTGACACCGCAGGGGAAGGCCACCGCCGAACCCGCCGTCATCCGCTGGGAGCGGCGGTCCGAGGACGGCACCCTCACGCTCGCGGAGCAGATAGAGCCGCACGAACGCTACCTCTCCTGGAAGGCCGGCGTGCGCAACCAGGGCGATCGGCGGCGCTGGTTGGACCTCAGCCTGGCTCTGCCCATCGCCTTCGAGGGCGAGTGGTCGTTCTTCGACAGCTTCAATCTGCGGCCCCATCTCAATCCCGCCGCCGACACGATCTACAGCGCCACCTCGGCGGTCTTCCCGCTCACCTGCGTCTACGCCGACCGCGGGCTGGCGATCGCGCTGAACCCGTGGACGCTCTTCAGCGAGCTGCATGCCGGGGTGCGCGTGAGCGGCGAGGCGAACCTCTCCCTGCTGGGCAGCCGCATCGTCGTTGACCCGGGCGCGTCAGAGGAGTTGGAGTTCGTGCTCTTCGGCTTTGACGGCTCGCTGGGCTGGCGCGGGGCCATCAGCAAGTACTGGGAGTTGTTCCCGGAGGCCTTCGAGCGGGCCAGCGACATTGACCCGCGCTTTCATATGACCTCCTCGGGCGGGCTGTACTGGAGCTTCTCCGACCCCGAGGCTCCCGAGTTCTCGCCCGACCTGATACGCCGGCTGCACGCGGGCTGGGAGTGGGGCTACGCGCCAGCGCCGAGGCCGGGCGAGTGGGCGGTGACCGAACGCTCCGTGGGCGAGTGGACCCGCAGCCACGGCACGGTCAAGAAGTCCCTGAGCGCCGAGCGGCTGCCCGAAGTCCGCGAGTACGTCCGCGAGAAGGTGGACGGCGACAAGGCCGACGTGGCCGTGGCGTACTATATGCACCTCAAGTACGTGGAGAAGGGCCTGGTCGAGAAGTACTTCGCCGACTCGCTCTTCGACAGCTACAGCCCGGTAGAGTACGTGGGATACTACCAGTTCGTCCCCTGCCTGAAGCTCTATCCATATGCAAACGCGTACGGCGATTACCTGCGCGAGGCGATCCCGATGATCGCCGAGAGCTTCGGGCCGCGCGGCTTCGCCTTCGACTCGGTCTTCGGCGCCATCCCGCACCACGGCCCCAGCGCGCTCGGCTCGCCCGGCCGGTCCTTCGTCAACGGCCGGATATTCGTCTGCGAGGGCCTCGGCTTCGCCATGCAAATGAACATCGCCCGCCAGCAGCACGTCAAGGGCTACCGGACGGCGATGGTCACCAACCTCAAGCTGCCGACGCTCGCCGCCAACGCGGTGCGCACCGATACCGCGCTGATCGAGCACCACCCGACCGGCAATCCCGCGTACCTGGAGCGCTTCCAGCGCCTGCGGCTGCTCGCCGGGCGGAAGATGATGGTCTGGTGGCACAGCTACGAGCCGAAGTACTTCAAGTGGATCCCGTGGGACGAGCTTGACGAGGGGCAGACGCTGGATGCCTTCCGCCGCCTGCGCGATGACCTGCTGATACACTCGATGTACTGCGGCGCCTTGCCGAACGCGCGCTTCCTGAGCGGCGTTCCGAAGCTCATCAGAGCGGTGCCGCTGATCACCGAGATCTCCGCGCTCGGCTGGGAGCCGGTCATCGCCGCGCGGGGCCTGAGCAGCCCGAATCTGCTGGTCAGCCGCTACGGGAGCGGCCTGGGGATGTGCTACGGCCTGGCCAACCAGGGCTATGAGCCGCTCGATGGCACACTGGAGGTGGACCTGGAGCGCGTCGGCGACACCGACCTGGCATTCATGGACATCACCGACGGTGGGGGAAGCGGGGAGACGGAATTCGCCGAGGGCAAGGCGCACGCACACATGCTTGTGCCCGTCTCGCCCCGCGATGTCAGGGCCGTGCGCGCGGTGCTCTCCCTGCCTGCCGGAACCGCTGAAAAGGTCGTGAGCTCGCGCGGCGGTTGGGAGGTCGCCGCACTAGCGGGCGTGGCTCCCGGCAGCACTGTGTCGCCTGTGTCGGCGGCCTACCTGCCCGGGTGCCTGACCTTCGACATCACCTGCCCGCGCCCGGCCCAGGTCGAGCTTGCCGCCTGGCTGCCACCGGAGGCAGTTGGGGCGAGGATGAGCCTCGGCAATGGGGGCTTGCCCGCGGACGCACGCGAGGGCAGCATCTCCACCACGATCTCACTTGCATCCGGCGAGAACCGCGTGGTAGTCTCGTGGCAACCACGCATTCTGCTCAGGCGCGGGGCGATGCTCGACTTCCCCTTCGTCGCTGACGGCAAGCCGAACTGCCAGATCGTGGCCACGGAGGCCGGCCACGGGCCCGCGAAGCGCATCATGCACTTCTTCCGCGAGTATCACCTGCGAGCGGCTGAGGAGCCGACGGAGGTGAAGATCCCGATCGCCACACCGGCCGAGGCGACCGCCGAGCGGCGCGTGTGGGTAGGGCTCCGCTCAGAGCTGCCCGACGACCTCAAGGTCGAGGTCGCCGAGGGCCGCGGGGCCTTCGGGAGGAGCGGCAACACGGTCTACGCGGTCGGCGACACGCCCGAGCTGCTGGACGAGACGGTCAAGGCGCTGCTCTTCACGCTGGACGAGAAGTACGTCTACTGGGGCCCGTTCTCGGCCCGGCGCTACTACTTCCGCGGCGAGCCGGGCGATGAGGACCTGGCGGTGATCAAAGCCGGCGTCGCCGGCGGCGTCCTTGAGGGCCCGGACACCGGTTCCCTGCCCAACCGCGAGAAGCTACCCACGCTGCCGGTCTTCCAATAGGGCCCGTGCCAGGGGCGGAAACCGGACCTGCCTGCGCGGCGCAGGAGGTTGACCCCGGTCGTGCGACGAACTGGGGCGTGGCGCGCCTCGGAACTCTCGGCTCACTTCGCTCTCGGCATCCTGCCGCATCCCGCGCAGCAGTGGCGGTGCCCGTGGCTGTGATGAAGCACGGGTACCCACAGGAGGCGTTACTCAATGTGCCGGTCGGCTGACTGGATAGATGCGCGCCGCTTCGCGCGAACGGCAATGGGCGTCGCGGTTTGCGCGCTCGTGCTGATCGTAGTATGCGTCGTCGGGACCCGCGCGGTCAACGTGTCCTGGAAGGCGGTGGCCTCGTACGGGACGGCGATCTCGCTGCTGCCGAACTCACACGCGACCGCCGGCGCGTGGGTGGTAAGATACCACGGGCTCAAGAAGCCCAGCGAGACCAACCAGATGCTCGTGGCGACGATGCGCATCTATATGGAGCACTGCGAGTGCGACAAGCCCGGCAAGCCCACGAACTGGCTGGTCGCCGAGGGCCTGAGGAAGTACTTCTCGGCGCGGGGGCATCGGGGCACGTCCATCACCGAGCGCTGCCGCTACTCGAGCAACAGCTCGGAGAAGGCGGGGCTGAGCGAGTACAAGGCGGCCATTGACGCGAACCGGCCGGTGGTGCTGACCTTCTGCTACGATGCGGCCGCCGCGAACAACCTGGCAACGGCCAAGAAGCGCATCAGCAACTGCTTCAGCGTGGTCGGCATAGGCTATATGAAGTACGGCGACACCTACTTCCTGATCTGCCACGACGGCTTCAGCATTCCGCCGACGACCGGGTCGGCGTCCCTGGACCGGGTCTCGCCCCAGTCGCTGGGCATAAACACCGAGGGTAAGCCCTGGGGCCAGCGCGGCACCACGCTGTATAAATGGGACGGCGCCTACAAGAACCTGGTGATGGTCTTTGTGGACTGACGGCGAATGGCAGCCGCGAACGGCCCGCCTGATCGTGCTGCTGGCCGCGGCGGTGGCCGTGT
>CBFDBV010000013.1:0-24991 GCA_965603135.1 uncultured bacterium | reverse complement strand
GAGGCAGCCGCACGAGCGACTTGCTGAAGCCTGTTGGGCCATGGGTGGCCGTTGGTGGGAAGACCTCCAAGCTCTCCAGGTCGACGCTTAGCCTGATGTCATCACCGAACACCACCACGTCCCCACCAGGCTGGGGCTCCTCGAAGAAGAGCCCGACGTGATACCCGCGGTCCCCCGTATCTTCCACCAGTATGGCATTCTCACTGAGGCCATATGTACCATACAGGTGAGTCGCGGTGTCCCTCACTGCATGCAGATACTCGCTTCTCTTCTTCGCAGCTCTTTCCGAGGCCGACCCGGGGATCTCGGCCTTTGGGATGTCAATGTCAAGGCAGACGGTGGAGCAGCGCCCATTCTCGTCGAGAAGATAGCGGGCGACCGTGATGCTTTGCTCGAGGTGTCGCACCAGATCCTGGTGCGTGATGCAACCGCTGTGCAGGACACCGTAGCGGCCATTCTCCGTCTGGCGCATCACGCGGCGATTGTCGCCACGGAAAAGCCGTAGCATCTCGGGTACGATGGCATCGGCGTGCTCTGCGTACCCGGTAGACAAGAGGGGTTCAAGCAGTGCCTGCTGGCCGTCGTGTGACACGGTGTCTGTCCTCTATCGGTGCGTCATGAGCCAGCGCACTTCCAGTGGCCGTCAGAAGGTCCGCTTGGCCCCGTCTGTGCTGCCGGTTCTCGAGTGCTGCCGAGTATCCTCGAGGCCTCGTGGACAGGGCGCATCTCGCAGCTACCCGGACTTCGTCCTGCGTCTGGCTTCCCCGCTTAGGTCGATTTGATGCTCCCATCCCTCCTCACGCCGTCGTGTCAGTACTTGACGCTTCGGCTCCCTTTTCCTGCAATGCCAGCTCAACGTCGCTGGCTGTGGCTTGGCCGTTCACCATGTGGTCACAGCATCATCTGACTGCCGTATCCGGCGCTGACCTGACCATCACGGTCGCTCCCTGCAGCCCCTGCTGCGTTGGCCGCCGCAGCTCCCGGACGAGGAGGTGCGGCTGAACGACGCGACGCCCGTCAGCGACCTGAGTCGCTCGCCACCGGCACCCAGACGCGCATGGCCGAATCGCCTCGGTTGGCCCAGGCGTAGTAGGGGATGGCCGTGGCCTGTTCTTTGTCCCGGGCCCGGGATGCCTCAGGTCCTGTGCCGCGGGGGCGATAGAGCGGGTACTCGCTCGGTGGCCGGCTGGCAGCCACGCCTGCGCCACGTAGCACGGTGACGCCTCCGAGCAAGTCCGGCTGCCACTGCGCACGAAAGCCTCCCGCCGCGTCCTGCGGGTCCAGGGCAAGCGCGAGATCGGCCACCGGGGCCTCAGGATTGTCCGTGCTCTCGAAGCAGTACACCACCGGACCGCGCTGGAGCGCGACGCAGCCCCGATTCTCCGCCACGCGTGGATGGCTCTGCATAACGCGAATGGGCAGCGGCAGCTCCAGGCGCACCGTATCGCCCGCCTCCCAGCAGCGCCGGAGGGCCAGGTAGGTTCCGGGCTGCGCTGTGGCTGCGGGGAGCGACCGCTCGCGGTCGCCGGGCTGCGGCAGCGCGGCGAAGGCCTCGCCCTTCACCGAGACCGCGGCCCCCTCCGCCCAGCCCGGAATGCGCAGCAGCAGAGCGAACTCCTCGGGCTCGTCGGGCGTCAGGGTGATCTCAATGTCTCCGTCCCAGGGGTATCTCGCATCAATGCTCAGTGCCACCGGCGAGCCGCCGGGGGCCGTGAGCGTCGCCTCACAGGTGTCGTAGAAATGCACCCAGAGGCCCTCGCTGCTGGTGCTGAAGATGTAGCCGGGCAGGCCGGCGAGCATGCGGTGGATGTTAGGCGGGCAGCAGTTGGTGCCGAACCACGGCTGGCGCTGATAGCCGCCGTCGCTGGCCAGGGGGTTCATGTAGAAGTACTCGTCGCCATCGAGGGATACGCCGGACAGGAAGCCGTTGTAAAGTATCTGCTCGATGACGTCGGCGAAGCGCCCCTCGCCAGTGACCAGCAGCATGCGCCAGGCCCACATAACGTGGGCGATCTGGGCACAGGTCTCGGCATAGGCCCGCGCGTTGGGCAGCTCGTACGGCTCGCCGAAGGCCTCGGAGGCGTGCCTGGCGCCCACTCCGCCGGTGATGTAGATCTTGCCTGTGACCAGGTCGTCCCAGAGGCGGAGCAGATTGCTCCACATCATCTCATCGCCCGTCTCGGCGTACCAGTCGGCGCCTCCGCTGCAGATGTAGCCGGACCGCACGCAATGGTCCACCAGCGCAGGGCGCTGCGCTATGGGCGGGAGGCCCCGGAGGGCCTGCGACCGGCCCAGGAGAAAGCCGGCGAGATCCAGGTAACGCCGTTCGCCGGTGGTGCGGTAAAGCTCGGTGAGGGCCAGTTCGACCTCGGGGTGTCCGTCGGTCTGCTCGCGTTTCCCTGGGCCGAACTGCTCGGTCAGGTAGTCGGCGAAGGCGACGCCCACTTCGAGCAGCTTCCTCTCGCCGGTGGCACGGTAGTAGGCGATGCCGGCCTGCATGAGGTGTCCGGCGCAGTAAAGCTCGTGGGAGCCCTCGAGCCGCGAGAACCGCTCCGACGGAGGGGGATCGGCCACGTAGAGATACCCGTCCTCTGCCTGCGCCGCCGCGACCTCGTCAATGACGGCCTCGGCGGTCTTGCGCAGGTCGGGCAAATCCTCGGACTGCAGGGCCAGCCCGACCGCCTCCAGCCACTTGTACAGGTCTGACTCGCTCATATAGGAGGCGGGCCGAAAGGGGACATCGGTCCGGCCGGAGAGGCGGCGGAAGTTGTCCACCACCCCGTGCTCCTCCATGGCGCCCAGGAAGGTGGGCATGCCCGCCCGCACGTTGGCCGTCATGCGCGGCTGCCAGAACCCCTCGCCCATCCTGACCGCACTGATCGGGACGGTCTGAAGCCGGAAATGGGGGCTACGGCGGGTGTCAATAATGCCCGCTCGCAGGCGCTCGACGTCTTCGCCATCTGTTGCAGCCATCGGCTCTTCGCCTCCCTGGCGCACCAAAGCTCGGCATAAGACGCATCCGACGCGAGTGCTTGGAGGTATGATTCCGCGGAGACGGACAGTCGCCCTTCCCTCCGCGTGCGACCTCGGGCCGGGCCGTCAGTGGCGCCAGGAGTGCAAACGCACACGCCCGTGGCAGAGAGCGGTGCCTGGCCCCGATCACATGTGCAGGCCGCGGATCGCGTCCACGACCATCCAGAGCGCCCCGGCCGCGGCACCGCCCACCACCAGGCCCAGGAAGACCGGACGCAAGGTCAGGTAGGTCCGAGGGCCGGCGTACTTGGCGATGAGGCGCCCGATTGCCCACCCCACAAGCACCGAGAACCACTGAGCTGTGATCTGCCATCCGCAGGGAATGAGCATCCCCAACGGATGAACCGGCCACCAGACGAAGCGGCGATACAGCCCCTGGAAGACCCACATTGACACGGCGCCCATGACCATCCAGTGCCAGGCCGGATAGGGGTTCTCCTGGGCGATCATGCGCTGGGCCCAGAGGATGCCGTAGTAGGGCGAGCCCATGCCGCCGCTGTGCAGGTGCCAGCGAGTGGCAGTGCGCAGCATGAGCCCCTCGTTGTAGCTCAGGTGCAGAAGGCTCAGCATATTCACGGCGATGAGGCTCGCGCCCGCAAGGAGCAGTGTCGTGACGAAGGTGCGGTCCGGGATGCCTTCGTTGTCCGCGATCTTGATACTCTGGATGACGCACGGCTGGAGGGCATGGCGCTTGTACCACGAGAACATGGTGTTGTAGAAGCCGATAAGCGACATGTTGCGCAGGCCGATGCTGCTGGCCGGCACGAAGGCGGTCAGGAACTGGGCCGGCAGGTTATCCACCTGCAGCGTCGGGAGCCCCGTCTGCGCGGTGAGCAGGGCGAAGCCGAAGGTCAGGGAGAGGGTGGCGAGCATGAAGGTGAGCGCCACCCAGAAGCTGATGCCGGCGGAGACGCTCCACCCGCACAGGGCCAGCATACCCAGGATGAACGCGACGAGATACCAGCGGTCGGGGTGCTCGTCACCATCGGAGCGACCGGCGATCTGATGCCAGAGATCGCGTGCCATACGCGCGATATCCGTCCGAGATGCCCAGATGGTGAACAGGAGCAGGCCGATGTAGGCGCCGGCCTGGTGGTCCTTCTGACTGCCCCAGCGATGGAACTGCAGCGGGCCGAGGGTCGGATCGCCGAGGAAGCGGGAAATGACCATCACCGCGAGCATGAGCAGGAAGAAGCCGAATACGCCCAGGGCCATGGCGGAGGGCATAAGATAGGCGATGCCGATGAGGGGGATGTTGACCCAGGCCGTTGCCCACGACGCGCCGCGAAGGACGTCGAAGGGCGGGTTCTCGAACAACGGCGTGAAGCTGAACTTGAGGGGGATCTGGGGGATGGACGGGATGTATCGGTTCAGTGCATTGACGCTGTGGACGAACATGACGATTGCTATGCCGATGATGAGCAGGTTCCTGCGCACCGCGGGGCTGTCACGGGTCATGCCGAACTGCCCGCGACCTGCCACGAAGAGAGGGATCTCGGCCAGCGGGAAGGCCAGTCGCTCGTGGTCCACCCATCGCCGGCGGAACATCGCGAGCATGGCGAACGCGGTGACGAGGTAGGTGAAGGCCAGTGCTCCCCAACGCAGGAGAGGGCCGTACCAGAGAGCCCACGGGATGCCACCGATGCGCGCCCCCTCATAGAAGCCGCGGGCGGCAACCTCGTTGGTGATGAGCAGCGTGTCGGCGACAGCCGGGATGGCTTCGTCCTCGAAGTGATTCTGCGGGGTCGCGAAGTAGCGCAGTGACGTGACGATCTGCGGGATCTGGAGGACGGTGAACTGGGTGGTGAAGCCACCAAGGCCGACGGTCAGGCAGTAAAAGAGGAGGGCGGCCCTGATCAGGCGGTCCGATGAGCCCCAGAGGCGCCGGGCAAGGGGGACAGCAGCCCAGCAGGCGATGGCAAGTAACACCAGGGGGCCGAAGGGCAGATAGCCCGCAGCGGGGTCCGCTGCGCCGTAGCGGTGGGTCAGATAGGGCACCGACGCGCAAAATGCGATGGTCAGGAGCGTGGCCGGCGCCACGAAGGCGAGTCCGAGATGGGCCGGCGCGCGGCGGCCAGGCGCATGTTGTGTGGGATTGGCCTCGGCCACCAGCGATCGCTCCGACCCAGGATCAGACGCCGTACACCGGCGGAGTAGCTATTCGGCGGAGACACGGCGCAGACCTTGCGGCGCCGAGGCGGGCCGTGCCGAGTGATCCGTGTCTGTGCGTCCCGCGTTCGCTCAGTCGTCGGCGAGGAGCCTGGCAAAGCGTATCGTCCAGGCGACCTCACCGACCTGTTTTGCAGCGGCGCGCAGGTCGGCCATCACCTTCATCCAGGCCTCCAGGTCGAGCGCGGAGTCACCCGCTATCAGCTCCTTCAGCGTTCCCAGGGCCTGCTCCGCGGCGTCTACCGTCGGCTCGACGCGCTGGCGTTCCTCCTTGGTCAGGAACTCGAGGCCGCCTTCGCGGACCGTGCGCAGATGCTCGTTGAGGCGAGCCTCCAGCTCGATGCTGTGCTTCGCGTAAGCGGCGCACTCGATCAGGAGGGCTCGATCCACGCGGCCCGGCTGGCCGCCGAAGATGAGGCTGCCGAATCTCGCCGGCGTGTGAAAGCCGCCCATGGTGTCCGACCAGCCCGACCACTCCGTGTCCCCGCCGGCCTGGCGGTCCCGGTTGACATTGAAGCCCCACACGGCCCCGGCCACACCGAACCTGCCCAGCGACGCGAAGCTGATGGTGCACTCGAGATACCACGCGTCCTCGCCGACCGAGGCCGCAGCCTGCCAGTCTGCGTTCCAGCCGGCATCGAAGGCCTTGCCGTCGTACCTGGTGCCGAGGGAGTTGGCCGCGAACTGGTAGTAGTCCGGCTCATTGAGGTCGGGCCTGACGAAGATCTCGACCGCATCGTCGCCCATCACGCCGCTGAGGTCGGCCGTCCTCACAGTGGCCTGTATGGCCTCGGGATCGGCTTCCAGGCAGGTCACCCCCAGGTAGAGGTGCCCGTCATCGTAGGCCACCTGAAACAGGGTCTGCTGGATGACCTCCGGGCCGCTGATGATGCGCACGAACTGGTCGGTCTTGCTCGCCTGCCGCCAGCACGCGTCATCGAGCTTGCCGTCTATGACGGGCGCCTGGCCCGCGCGCACGCACTCGTATACGCGCGTGTCGCTGATCTCAGCGGCCAGCACTGCCGCCACGCTCCACAATGCGCCAGCGGACGCGAGGAGTACCATTCGGGCTGTCATCGCCGCAGCCTCCTTCGAGCTCCGGTGCTCAGTCGCCCATCTGGAAGGTCGTCTCGCCGACTTTGCCACTGATGACCTCGCGCGCGAGGATCGTCCAGGTCCCCGTCGGGTCGTCCAGGGCCATCGGGATGTAGGTAACACCCGTCCCCTCAGTCAGCGCCACGTTGCGCATGTAGTGCTTGCGCTCCTTCCCGTCCGGGCCTACGACCTTCACGTTCACCCAGTGCCTGCCGGGCTTTGCCGCCCCGGTGACCAGCCGGAGGGTGCACGCTATCACGTAGCCCACCTCACCCTCACCGGCCTCGTGGGCGCCCTTGGTCGCATGCGCGCTCAGGCCGTTGATCGTGTAGGGCACCTGCGCGAAGACCTTGGCGCGAGAGGGCACGAACTGGGCCTCCCACTCCTGCGTTCTGCCCAGGTACTCCCCGGCCCGCGCGTCGTAGGTGTGCAGCCTCTCCGGCGTGGTTATCGTGGCCGACTGGATCGGCTCGTTCTCATCAACGCGGTGCTTCAGGAAGCCGTAGTAGCGCACCGGCCCGTCCTGATACCTCACTGTCTCGAGCCCGCGCATCGGGCCCTCGTCTGTGACGACGGGGCATGGCGGCTTCACCCCATTCAGCGCCATCAGGCCGCAGAGCACCGCCCAGTGGTCGAGCGCGGCCGGCTCCAGTCGCTGGCGATCGGCCGCCGTGAAGCCGTAGTTGAGGAGGGCCGTCAGACCCTCACCTGTGCGCTTGAGGATGACGATGGGCGCGCCCTCGGCCGACCCCAGCGCCGTCCCGTCCGTGACCTCGACGTCCCCATCCACGTCCAGCCCCTCAAGCTGACACTTGACGTTGAAGCCTTCGAACTGCTTGTCTACCACGCCTGCCACATCGCTCAGCCGCCCCTTGCCCGGCGCGCGCATAATCCCGAACAGGTCATCCAGCAGCCCAGGACTGAACGGCTTCCCGTGATGGTCGAGCAGCGCCGGCCTGACGTCCGCGATGACCATCCCGCCGTCCTGCACGTACCGACGGATGGCTTCGGCCTCTCCCGGTGAGACCGCCTGCGAGCACGGCATAACGAACACCGGATACGCCTGCGGGTCAATGCCCTTCTCCTGGATCTGGGCGTAGGCGAGGCAGTTGTACTGCAGCCCCATGTCCTCCAGGAGGCGATAGAGCGCGCGCCACTGCACATCCAGCCGCCCGAACTCCGGGCTCCAGGTCGCCGCGTGCACCGACGACTGCGAGTAGTGCGTGGCGATGCCGTCGTGCAGGCGCTCGGCCTCCAGCAGCGCCTTGCCGATGCCGGCGCGGATGTCTTTGACCTCCTCGGTCGCCCACTGGAAGGCGGGGTAGATGGTCATACTGGGCGTCACGGCGTCCATCGGACACGTGGACAGGCCGTGGTAGACTGCGTACCACCACATGCTGTTGAAGCCGTTGAGCAGGCCCCGCCACGGCATCAGGCGCTCGCGGTCCTCGTTGCGGTACTGGAAGTAGCCGCCGTACCAGATGCCCAGCAGCATCCCCGGCTTTGCGAAGGACCGCACCGCCTCCCACTCCTCGGGGCGCTCATAGAGGTTGCAGATGTCGAACACCTCCATCAGCCGCCACCAGTCATTCCCCGAGAAGCTGCTGGTGTCGAAGGGCCCGTCGAAGCCGACCTCCGCTCCGGGATCGCCCGCGCGGATGGCGGCGCGCGCCTGCGCCATCATGCGCGCGTACACGAACTCCATGTGCCGCCGGTGGTCCACCCACCGCGCCGGCTGGTCCAGCTCCCGCGCGTCCGCCAGCGTGATCGGCTCGGCCTCATCGAAGCTCTTGTAGTCGGTCTCCCAGCTTTCATTCAGCTCGGCCACGCTCTCGTATTCCGTCTTCAGCCATTCCCGCAGGTCGGCGGTGCAGGTGTCGGAGAAGCAGATGTCCACCTGCCCCCGACCCAGGAAGCACTCATCTCCCAGCGTGTAAGCCCGGGGCCCATAGGGCGCCAGGGCGCGGGCGTTCTCCTCCAGCTTCGTCAGCTCTTGCTGGAGGAACTCGGGATCGGTCAGGCAGGGCTTGCGGACCAGCTCCTTGCCCGAGTAGTGATACCGCGTCGCGTACGGGATAGTGTCGAAGTTGTTGCGCGCCGCCCACGCCTGCAGCTCCGGCGTCACCGGCGAGTTCGTGTGCATGTCCACGTCACAGGCGTGCAACTGCCGATACATCAGCCGCCGCACGAACTCGTTGCCGTTGGGGATCGCCGACCACACCGCGTGCGCGAAGTTGCCCCGGCTTCGCCGCAGCGGCACATACAAGTACTCCATCCCTCGCGCGACCGTCTCCCCGCCCACCTCAAGATTCACCCTCACCTCAGCGCTGAGCGCCAGGGGGTTGGACACCCGGAACGAGATGGCCGCCTCCGTGTCGCCCTGCTGCAGCGGATGGACCTTGTGCCCGATCAACCTCCCCAGGTTATCCACCACCTTAAGGTCCAGCCGCGCCTCCGCCGGCGCCTCGCCGGTCATCTTCACCGCTGCCGTGACGAGGTCACCGGGCTTCGCGCTGATCTTGTCGAGGACCACGGACTGGATGCCGGGCTCAGCGGTCACCTCGAAGGCAACCGAGGCCCAGTTCACCGTCCCGCGCGCCGACCGCAGCACCACATCGGCGAAGTACCGCCCTCCGGGCACGGTGGGAAGCTCGAAGCTGACCTTGCCCCCCTGTACGCCTGTGGTCTCCTGGGCAAACAGCCGCTTGTCCTCGTCCCGCAGGCTCATGTCCGCCTTCAGGCCGTCCGTCGGCCCCGTCAACTCCGCCACCAGCTCCGTGGCCGCCAGGTCCGCTCGCGCAACCGCGTCCCCGCCGACGCCGACGGACTCGAACCTCACCTCCGGCTCCTTCCTGGCCGCCCACAGGATCGCCCTGATCGCCAGCGACTGGTAGTACTCATAGTGCAGCTCACGGTAGGAGAGGTCGGTGTCGTCCGGCTTCGGCGTCAGGAACAGGAACCGAGGCTTGCTGCCGTGTTTCAGCAGCGCTATTCGCCCGTCGTGGAACTCGCGCAGCTCCAGCACCTCGTCAATGCCCATCTCGCGCCAGACCGGCAGTGCCTGCCACGGCACCCCCATCGCCACGAAGTCGCCGGGCACCTCGGCCTTCGCGAATAGCCGGTTCACCCAGTCATTCCGTCCGAAGTCCTGGTAGCTGTGCACGAGCCCGGTGCCGTCGTGGACCTTCTTCATAAGCTCGTAGAGGATCTCCGGCGGGAACATATCCCACTTGATGTGCCCGGTGACGATCACGTCATAGTCGCCCTTGAGCTTCTCCTTGCACTCGCGCACCATATCGTCGTAGGAGATGCCCTCGGCCAGCGCGTAGTGGCTGGACTCGGAGGTCCAGCCCAGCTCCGCGTCCGACAGCGTCATAACCACCTCGTAGGTCATCTCCAGGCGCTCGGCGACCTCGATGACCTCGCGCGCCGTGCCGCGCGGCACGATGAAGAGCGCCCTCACCTTCCCGCCGGAGTACGGCTTGGCCCACGGGATGTGCGGCGACACGTAGTCCTCGACCAGTCGGTAGAAGTCATCCTCTATCGTGTAGGCCCGGGCGGGTGGGCCAGCGATCATCCCGACCAGCACCGCGCCAAGGCCGAGCACCGTGGACAGCGAACGGGAGCGTACCGAACTCATTGGTGGACCTCCTATCCTCAGAGGGTCATGTCCATATTCACTCGCCCCTGTCCTTGTTCCTCCCGTGACCGCAGAGGAATGGCGCGGCGCGCAAGGAAGACCACCTCAGCGGGTTCGTCGTGCGCGAGGGAGTGATGGATCGTGTCAGTCATGAGAGCTGGGCGGTGCGGCCGGACCTGGGCGGTGTCTATCGCCATCGCAGCCGTCGCTGCGTGCGCCGACACCGATGTGTCGTCCGTGAGCGTGCGGCTGGAGCCGCCGAAGGAGCGCCGGCTCAGCGAGGAGGGCGAGCATCCCAATCATCTCTTCCGTGAGCAGAACGCCATATTCGACCTGGGCGCAGTGAGCTACACGATCGGGTACAAGGCGTGCGTGGACCCGGCGCACGGTGGCAAGGTCGCTTCCCTGGAGGGCTACCTGGGGATGCCGCGCCCGTGCTCGTGCAACTGGTACCACGGCGGCTTTCTGTTCGTCTCCCTTGACGGCCGCGACATCGGCTCCACGCCGCTGAGCAGCATGATGGTGGCCGAGAGGGGGGAGCGGGCGATGCTGAACCTCGTGTGGCACGACGAGGCCGCTGATGTGCGTGTCCGGTTCGTGGGCCTGCCAGGCCGCCAGTGCCTGATATGCGAGATCGCGGTGGACCCGGTGCAGGAGATCGGAGCGGTCGAGGTCGGCCTTCGCTGCTACCCGAGCTTCTTCACAGCCTGGCATAAGCGGGACGGGGCGCGGCGTATCCAGACCCCGGCACGGCTCATCCAACAGGGCGAGACAGTCAGCGTACCGGCCGACGAGAACTGGTGGGCGGTCTACTACGACGAGATCTTCGATGTCGCCAAGGGAGAAGGGGAAGGGCCCTGCGCGATGCTGCTGCCGCCCGGCCAGGCGTCGGAGATCCGGTTTGCACCCGGCTCCTATGCAGTGGGCACCGAGGTGCGGTGCCTGGCCGCGAGCCGACGAGTGCGCCTGGCCGTGTGGGACTTCCGAGGCAGGACCAACGCGGAGGCCCTTGCGTACGTGCGCGACACGGCTGATGCCGTGCGCGAGGACCTGGAGCAGATGGACTTCACCCCCAGGTCGCTGGGGGACTTCGACGTAGCGGGGGCGCGAGAGGAGACTGAGCGGATCCTCAAGTCTGCCGAGGCCCGCGAGGCGCTCGGCGCCAAGGCCCAGGAGATCGAGCAGTGGCTCACGGATTACGTTCCGGTGCTCCAGGAGGGCGTGCAGACGCCGGACGTCGCCGCTGAGGAGCAGCTACTGCGGGCCCTCGACGCCTACAACCGGTTCAAGTGGGACCTGAGGATCGTCGAGCTTCTCCTCGAGTTGTGAGCCGGTCCCGCCCATTCGGATGGCACCAGGATCGCCCCCTCCACGAAGACCCGGCTATCGCCTTCGGGGTCGCCGCGCGGGTACGCGGGACTGACCTTGTTCCCGAGAACGGGGCCGAACGCTACTGCTGTCCTATAAGGCGCCTTGACGCGGCAGAGGGAGGCAGAATGCGGCCTACGACTACCCTTCCGGCTTGCCCCACAGGCTCTCCGCCCAGCGCTCCAGGTCGTCGTACTGGCTACGCCAAGTCGTGTAGATGACGCCCACGACCGGCGCGTTCAGCCGCCGGGCATCCTCGAGCCACTGCTTCGTATGGAACTGCTTCCTGTCATAGTAGCCCGCCAGGATCTGCTTGTGTCCGCGCGCGGCGAACCACGGCAGGTTCTCCTCGCGCTTGGCGAAGTACCAGTTCGCGATGATGATGTCCGGGTCGAGGCCCTCCCAGGAGCCCTCCCAGGTTCCGTTGACCAGGTAGTAGTTGTCGCGAGCGTTGTGGTTGGGGTCGAACATGTCGGACCAGACGAAGATGCGCGCCTCTGGGTTGACATCGCGGATGATAGTGGTGCATCGCCTCACGTTGTCAGCCAGTATCTGCCCGGGGGTGAGTCCTCGGTCCTGGCACGCCTTGCACCAGTTGGCCACCCGGATCTCATCGTGGCTCATGAAGTACGACTTCGGGTGCAGCATCTCCTCAACGCGCCGCACCTGGTCCGCCAGTATCTCGTAGACCTCCGGCTCACTCAAGCAGCACGTGATCTGCCCCCAGTATATGATCGCCGGATGGTAGAAGCTGACCTGCAGCCTCTGGCCCTCCTGGATGCGCGAGTTGTCGGTCAGCCGTAGCGGCGGCGCCTCATGGTACAGCTCGTAGGACCCGGGCCAGGGCACGGTGCCCATGCGCTCGTCCTTGACCGGCTCGAAGTCGCCGCCCTCCTCGTACTCGGTCCCGTCCTCCCCTCTCACCGCCAGCGGGCAGCCCTCCCGCCGCAGCACGTTCAGGAAGCCGACCTCCTCCAGCTTAACATCGTCCCACCACAGCTTCCCTCCCTTACCGCCCCACACGCCGATGTACACGCGCACCTCCTCATAGCCCAGGCTGTTGAACACCACGTCATGGCAGGTCCACTCCTGCGTGCGCTTGACCCCCAAGTCATTGTAGCTCAGCGTCCTGCCATCGGGCGTGAGCGCGAACGCCCGCACTCCACCGGCTGTCTCGAACTCCTCCGTCCGGACCCAGGCCTGCAGATGATAGCACCGGAACGGCGACACCTTTACGGTCTTGTTCAGGCGGCAGTTACCGTGCTCCGGATCAACCTGCCCTATGTTCTCCATCCTGCACGACTGCTCGCCGCCGTGCACTACTTCCCTGTCGGCGAAGATGCTCTGCCCCGCGTTGTCCTGCCAGTCCCAGCCGGCGAACTTGTCGTCGCTTGCCTGCTCGAGGTCGCCGTTGGGCAACTCCACCGGCGGATCCGCGACTATGCCCGCCGCCCCCCTCTTAACCACGAAGAGCGCGTCCTTCACCGGGATACCCTCGGCCAGGTTCGGGTCGTGGCTGAGCAGACTGCCCGAATAGCCGATGGGCATCACGCATGGCACAATCTCGATGCCCAGCTCGTCCGCGGTCTGCCTGAAAGCCCTCACATTCTCGAAGTACCGCTCTGGCATCCGCTCCAGAAGCCCGAACTTGTAGTCGTTGAGCAGGACCCCGTTGTAGCCAGCCCTGGCCGCGCGGTGCACAAGCTCCTGCGCTTTCGGCACGTTCTCTGCGACCAGGAAGTTCGTGCTCAGATAGAGCCAGCGGTAGGCAAGCTGGTCCTCTTGGGCGCAGCCGCCTGCCAGCGCCCAGACCAGCGCCACACACACCATGCAGATGCACAGCCTGCTGTTGACCATGTCATTGCCTCCGGCGCCCGAGGCGCATGTACTCTCGTACTACAGCATCGCCGCCGATTTCGCCGTCGCTCGGGCGGAACCTGCGGCTTGCCACAAACTACAGAACACAGACCACAGACAGCAGACCAACGGCAAACGGCCCGCAGCCGGTAGTCTGATGTCTGAAGTCTGGTGTCTGAAATCTGACAGATAACAGATTTGCCGGAGTATTGAGCGGGGGCGCCGCCGGTGATAGACTGGTGCTGGGCCCAGCAGCATCGGCCAGGTGTGCGGTGCGAAGACTTCATCTTCTCTTGGGAGCGAATGTCCGTCTCTCACGGGAGACCCCGAAATGACAGCGAAGAGGCAGGCGGTCATCGTCAGTGCTCTCGTGCTCTGTGCCGTCCCGCACGGCCCGGCGGCAGGCGCGGCCGAATCAGCCCTCGCTCGCATGCGTGATCGGGTTTGCGCCGGGTATCAGCCCTGTTTCTGCCCTGGCGCCGACCCCGAGAGGTTCCGGCCGGCCTTGCTATCCTGAGGGCAGCCCGGACATGCTGTACTTAGCGCCGCTTGACTAAGGCGTACGCGCGCTTGGTGCGTATCACACTGGCCCGGAGGCAACCTACTGCTCCGTGCCTTTGCGGACTCCGGCTGTGGACTTTGCGTCTCGCATAACGCGAGGCGATGGTGCCTCACACACGAACTGGTCGGCTTGACGGATGGTATAGACACGCTATGATGGCACTAGCGCGCCGGGCGTCCTGGTGGCCGTGGGGGGAGCCAGTCCGGCTCCCGGCGAGAGACATACCGTATCTTCTGCGGACGGTCTTGATAAACAGATGGGGCGGTTATCTGGGCGGATTCGGCCGAATCTGACCAGATAACTCGGCTTATAGACACACTCTCCACTGTCCGGTTGTGGCAGATCGCCACAGACGTGCAGACGCCGGTGCCAGAGCGGGGTGGGTAGCGTCCGGGAAGTGAGCTACGCATTGCCGCCGGAACCCGCAGTAGGGCCGACGCGGCGCGTGCCTTCGGGCCCGTGGCACACAGAACGCGGCGGGGGCCCAGTTCCGCGGGCAGCCGGAGTATATTGCAGTTTGATGCACTTCACTGTGCTCTCAGACACGCTGAAACCGGCCTGGTCTGTGATGCGGTATGCCAACTCCCTGCTGGTCGTATCCGTCTCTCTGCGGGCATACTTGAGCACTGTGGCCACTTCCTGCTCCCGCAGTTGGTTCCATACCCGTCTGGGTCTGGGACGCCTGTCTTCCAGGCCATCCGGGCCCTGGATGCGCTTGCGTCTCAGCCAACCATAGTAGGTCGAGCGCGACACCCCCAGCCTCTCAAGGCTATCCTTGACCGGCAAGGGTGACTTGCGCACCAGCTCGATGATCTCCGCCTTCTCGTGGGCCGAAGTTCGCTGATATCTCATGCGCTGCCTGGGCAGGATCAAAGCAAGCTTTCTTTGAGCAGCATGTTCGCCAGCGACAGCTCCGCTACCAGTTGCTTGAGCCGCTCGTTCTCCTGCTGCAGTTCCTGCACTTCACCGCGCGTGGCGCCGCGCTGCTCGTCACCCTTGAGCCGTGCCTTGCCCGCTTCCATGAACTCCTTGAGCCAACGGTAATACAGGTTGCTGTGAATGCCCTCGCGACGGCAGATCGTGCTGACCGGGTCATCCCCACGAATGCCTTCCATCACGATCCGGATCTTCTCGGCGGACGCTGTGCGTCCGCACGCCGTGTAACGCTTCCGAGTAGCCTGACGCGTCTTGCGGATGAGCTTAGTCACTTGGCCCTTGCCGTCGGACTTGCTTGACTGACTGCGCTTGGCTTTGAGCTTAGCCCTTGTCGCTCCTGCTGGCGGACGTCGAGCGTCCGCACGGGCCATCATGGCCCTGGCTGGGAGCAAGTCAAGCCCGCACAGGGGGAGGGCGGGCTGGCGGCCGTAGCCTTCGTGGGGCTACGCCCCACTCCGGCTACGGCCGACCCAACCCCACGTCGAGGTGCACCTTAGCTCCGAGGCTTGCCGTGTACGAAATGTGCTGAGGCCGAACACACTGCCCCTTTCATGCCTCCAGGTGCTCGCAATACTAACACAACATCTGGACCGATTATTGGGGGGCAGTACAACTCGGCTCAACATGTTGGCCTCCCGGAAGTGTCCCTTTGCCGACACGGTTCACCGCAGCGCCGCTTCTCTCCTGCCGGGGGAAGGGCAGGCGCCGCTGCGCGACGAAGCTCTCACCCGCAACGCACACGTGCGCCCCGGAGGTGTGGGCCATGCGTCTCGCCTGGCTAGCGTCCCTGCTGATCGTCGCCGGCGCCACCTGCGCCGAACTGGCGCCGGTCCAGGTGCTCGAACACACCGACGACTACGCCGTCCTCGGCAACGACCAGTTCTCGCTGCGCATCGGGCGCACCGGCAAGCTGACGCAGGTGCAGGCGGGGGGCCTGGAGTACATGTGGCTCGGCTCGCTCTACACCAGCCCGCTGGTGCCCGAGACCGGCGAGGGCCTGCGCGCGGTGCAGGCCGAGGGCGGCCTAGGCGCCGCCCCGCCCATGCCCGGACCGGTGCAACGCGGCGACTACTGCGAGGTCACAATCAGCTACGATGCGGCCCGCGAGGAGCTCTACGGCGGCGAGCCGCTCTACCATCTCACCCAGAACGTGCAGATCCACCCCGGCGGCTGGATCCGCCTGTGGTACGGCTTTGACTGGGCCCGCCTCTTCACCTTCTCCAGCGCCTCACTCTACCTGGCCCTGACCGGCGACGCAGTGGACCGCGCCCGCTACTCGGCCGACTACACGCACCGTCTGGCCGGCAGCGTCTTCGACGTCGCGGTGGGTACGGGCAGGATAGACACCATCCGGGGCGCGGTGCGGTCGCTCACAGTTGACTGCGCGGCAGGGCCGCTGGTGATGTGGTTCGAAGAGGGCGAGTACGTGACCGCGCAGTTCTGGGGCAGCGGGCGCGTTGCGGTCGTCGTGAGAATGCCCGGTACGGGGCGGTCCGTGCCGGTGTACCCCGGCACGTCCGGCGTGATGCAACTCAACCTGAAGCTCCCGGTCGGCGAGTAGCGATACGGCCATGCGCTACCCGCGTGTTCGGGCGAGCAGCATCCGCCAACTGCTGGCCATGTGCCGTTGGCCCCCTCCGTGCCGGCGGGGGGATACGGCGACGGCACCGACCGTTCTGGCAAGATGTGTCCACTGCACATGCGACACGGAGGGAACCAAGATGAGCAGATCAAGCGGCGTCCTGGCAACGGTTGTCGTGCTGACACTGGCGAGCGTATGGTCATGCGTGGCCGAATGCACGCTCACCCAGACGACCTTGGAGGGTGAGCCGGCCATTGTCATCGAGAACGACTGGGTGCGCCTGCGCGTACGGCCCACCATCGGCGGGCGTATTGACGAACTGGTCTACAAGCCCACCGACACCCACCTTACCTCTCGCTCCGGCGGCGCCATCTTCGCCGACCGGGTGTGGAACTACGCCAACACTGACTTCTACCGACAGTGGATGGAGGCCACATACACCGCCCAGGTCGAGCAGTCGCCCGAACGCGTGGCGATCACGCTCACCGGCCCGGGGTCGGTGGGCACAGGCCGTGCCATGAGTTTCACCAAGACCTTCACGATCACCGCGGACTCGTCGGCCATCCGAGCCGACTACCGCTTCAGCGTCGGCCAGGAGCTAATGGTCCCCCAGCGCATCGGCATCTGGTGGCACAACTTCCTGGGCATCCCCCAGGAGGCGACCAGCTACTTCGTGCCGACGGTGGACGGGGTGAAGAGCTGCGCCTTCCCAGGCGGCGGGGAGTACTGGTGGACCCATCCCTCGCGGGGATGGACCGCAATGGCCGGTGAGGGTGGCACGGGAGCGGCGGCGGTCATGGAGTTCTCGCCGCTGATGCTCGTCTACAACTACATGCGCGGGGAGATCGGCTCGGCGGAGTGGGCCTTCCGCTCCCGCGAGATCCCCAACGGCGGCTCCATGGAGACCACCGCCTGGCTGCTGCCCTTCGCGGACATGACCTCGGTCGCCGGAGCGGGCGAGCGCTTCGTGGCACAGGTGGCCGGACCGACCGAAGCCGACGCGCCCGGCGACGCGGCCCTGACGGTGCGCCTGACCGGGCCGGTCTCCTGGACCGGGACGGTCAAAGCCTCCCTGCGGAGGATGCCGGACGGCGACCCGATCGCGCTGGACGCCTTCCCGGTGGACCTGGCGCCGAGGCAGGTCGCGGAACACGCGCTCAACGTGAGCCTGCCCCAGGCCGGCACCTGGCTGCTCGCAGGCGAGGTCTACGAGGGCGCGAAGCTCAAGGGCGACTTCTTCCACGAGATCGTGGTCGGCGAGGCGAGCGGCCCGGTGCAGATCGCGCTCCGCGAGGACATCGTGGGCGACCCGGACGAGACCTTCGCCGACAAGATCGCTGCCCGCGGCACCGGGCCCGAGGACCGCGCGCCCTCCGAGGAGATCGTCACCCCGCATGTCAAGTGGGCGAAGCCGCTGGCGGGCGGGCCGCTCAAGGCGCTCATCCTTTGCGACTGGATGTGCGGCCGTGAGGTCGTCGAGCTCGCCCAGCGCCTGGAGATGGACTACATCGCCCCGACGATCAGCAATCCCAACTACCTGGGCTACACGAGTGGCATGTTCGGAGCGGACCTGACGATCGAGCAGGTCATGGACAACCTGCGCAAGCATCTGGAGCAGGACTTCGACGTGATCATGATCGGTGGCCTGCGCGCGGACATCTTCGCCGATGACGTGATCGACATGATGCTCGAGAAGGTGCGCGGCGGCACCGGCCTGGTGTGGGCCAACCCCAGCAAGGCCCCCGAGCGGCTGTGGGAGGCGCTGCCCTTCAACGACATGGCCAGCGGCTCGAAGCCGGTGGCGCAGTGGCGCGCCGAAGAGGCGCACTGGCTGACCGCCGGCATCCCCTGGGAGGCGATGCCACCGACAACGACGTCCTGCTACAACGAGGGCGGCACGGTCCTGGCTCGCGCGGATAACTACCCGCTGCTGGCCGTCAACGACTACGGGCAGGGCCGCACGGTCGGCCTGGCCTACAACACGTCATGGCAAGGTCCCGGCAGCTACTCGAACGGGATGACCCCCTGGATCCTGTTCGCCCCCACGCGCTTCGCCTACTGGGAGTACTACCACTGCCTGCTCGCCAAGAGCATGATGTGGGCCGGACAACGCGAGCCGCAGGTGGCCATCAGCGCCCTTGCCGCCGAGCCCGCCGAGACCGTCCAGGGCGAAGCGGTAGGCGCGCTGCAGATCACGCTGACCAACTCCGGGGGAGCAACCACACTCAAGGCCTCCATCCGCATCCTGGACGAGTTTGGCGCAGTGGACGACGAGTTGGACCATGAAATCACCGTCCCCGCCGGCGAGTCCAAGCACGCCATCGTGGTGCCGGGCGGCCTGGCCGGCGGGCTGCATCTGGCCGACCTGATCCTTCGCGCGGGCGATAAGACCATGGACTTCGGCAGCGCGTCCTTCACGGTCAGGCCTCGCGTCGAGGTCGCGGGCATCGTCATGGACGACGAGCGCATCTACCGGGGCGGCGATACCATCGAGGCCACGGTCACGCTGCATGGCATCGCACCCGACACCAACCAGGTGGCGGTCCGCGCCACGCTGCGGGACGACAACGGGCGCGTGATCTCGGCCCAGTCCCAGCAGGCGCCGGGCGAGGGTGACGTCCTCGTGACGCTCGACGTGCCCGAGCCGCTGGCGACGCTGAACTGGCTGAGGGTGGAGGTGGCAGACGCCGGAGGCGCGGTGCTGGACGCCTCCGAACACAAGGTCCTCACGATGCCCGCCCACTTCGACGAGCGCACATGGGACCCGTGGTGCGGGATGCTGTGGGGCAACCCGTGCAGCCCCTATTCGCGCGACTACCTGATCCCGGCTGCCGCGGCGCAGGTGCGCAAGCTGGGCGTTGACACCATCCTCGCGAGCGGGAACTGGCTGATCGACGAAGAGCTGCGCAACGCCTTCGAGCATGGCTTCCGGCTGCAGATGATGAACTTGGTGGGCAGCGTGCTGCGCGTGGGCCATGTGCGTGGCGAGAAGCTGGGCTACCTCGAGCAGCGCGCGGAATACGCCCGCACCGGCGATAAGCAGTACCTGCAGCGGCCCTTCTGCCTCAACGACGGGGCCGTGCGCGCCGAGGCCGCGGCAACCATCGAGAAGATCACCGCGGCCGCCGCGCGCTACCGCCCGGTGGGCTACAACTGCGGCGACGAGCTGTCCATCACCTACTACGTCACGCCCTACGACTACGACTTCACCCCGGTCTGCCTGGAGCGCTTCCGGCACTGGCTGGAGGACGGCTACGGCACGCTGGCGGCGCTCAACGCCGAGTGGCAGACCGACTTCGCCACCTGGGACGACGTCACGCCCATGACCACCGACGAGGTGCGCGACCACCCCAGCTACGCGCCCTGGGCCGACCACCGTACCTTCATGGAGTTCACCTTCGCCGACTTCTTCCGCTTCGCGGACGATACGCTCGAGAGCCACGATCCCGGCGCGCGCATCGGGGTCTCCGGTACCCAGGCCGCGGAGGCGTTCGGCGGCTGGGACTGGTACCGTCTCAGCGACGCGCTCGACTACGCCCAGACCTATGACCACCAGAGCACCGGCGAGATGCACCGGTCCTTCGGCACCGACTTCGTCTCCGCGCCCTGGGAGGGCTACGCGCAGGTCGACCCCAGCATGAGGTACCGGGTGTGGTACCGGGCCCTCAACGGCAATGACGGAATGAGCTACTATACCTACAGCTACCTCTTCTGGCCCGACCTCACGCTCACCCGGAGCACTGCCGACGCCGTCAACGCTCTGGATGATATCAACGACGGCGTGGCGGCGCTGCTGAAGGCATGCGACGAGCGCGCCGCTGACGTGATGGTCCACTACTCGCACCCGAGCATCCACGGCGCCTACATCACCGGCGTGCCCAAGGTCTTCCGCGACAACCGCGACGCGTGGGTGGACGCCATCGAGGACAACGGCATGCAGATGGAGTTCCTCGCCTACGCCCAGATCGAGGACGGCGAGCTGACCGGGCGCATGCCCGCCGCGCTGGTCATGCCCTACTCCATCGCGCTCTCGGACGCAGAGGTGGACGAAATCCGCGCCTACGTTGAGGCCGGCGGCACCATCATCGCCGACGCGCGCTGCGGGCTGATGAACGAGCACTGCAGCCTGCGGCCCACCGGCGCGCTGGACGATTTGTTCGGCATCCGCCGCCAGGAAGTGGACCCGCGCTCGCGCCGGCCCGAGGGCGCCGCGAGCTTCACCGGCACGCTCGATGGCTGCGATCCGACGGGGATCACGCTCGACGGCTTCGGCGGCGAGACGGGCATAGACCTCGCGGACGGCCAGGCTCTGGGGCAGTTCGCAGGCGAGCCGGCGCTCATCGTCAACCAGGTGGGCCGGGGCCGCGCGGTGCTGCTCAACCTGCTTGTCGACAGCTACCAACGGCGCAAGGGCCTGGGCATCGCCGCGCCCATGCGCCAACTCGTGGCCGAGGCGCTCTCGCTCGCGGGCGTCGGGCCTCCCATCCAGGCCCAGACCGGCGAGGACCATGACCTCTACATCGCGCGCTACCTCTCCGGCGAGGCCACCTACGTAGGGGTGCTGCGCGACCGCGATGAGGGCCGCTCCAACGTCAAGCTGCGCCTGCCGCAGACGGCGCATGTCTACGACAGCCGCGCGGGCGAGTACCTCGGCGAGACGGACCGGACGCAGGCGGTGCTGGACGCGGGCCAGTGCAAGTTCTACGCGCTCCTGCCCTACCGCGTGGACGCGGTGAAGGTCCGCCCCAAGGCCGACGCGGTGAAGCCCGGTGACGAGGCCGAGTACCTGGTGTCCGTGGACGTGTCTGGTGGCGAGCGGGGGATGCACGTGTTCCGCATCGAGGTGACCGGCCCGGACGGCGAGGCGCGCGACTACTACGGGGCGCAGCTCGTCGCCAGGAAGGGCGGGACCGGCGGGTCCTTCCACCTGGCGCTGAACGACTCGCCCGGCGAGTGGACCATCACCGCCACCGACATCGCTACGGGCGTGACGGGCACGGCGACGGTGCGGGTGGGCAACTGATGCGCCCTACTCCTCCTTCGGCAGCACGGTGACGCCGTCGGCGGTGGCGGGCAAGAACACGCAGCGGATGTCCGAGCCCGCGCCCTCCGTGTAGTAGACGAAGATGATGCGACCGTCGGGCAGTTCCGCCATGCTCGGGTGGCCTGTCCTTCCCGAAAAGTCACGTGAGTTACATTGCTCGGCCTTGGGGCCATATCGCTTCAATCCCCTGCTGGCCAAGACTGCCCGGGCCCAATACTTGGCGGCCAGGACCTCCTCTCGCAGCGGGTCCGGGGGGGACTGGGTGTTGCGACGGGAGGAGGACTGAGGAGCGGGCTCGCGGAACTACCCGCTCTGTGAGCATCACTTCGTGCTGGTCGACCAGAAGACCGCAACATAACCTCCGCTCCGAGTGTGTTCATAGCCCTGGGAGTTATGGGTACACCTGACGCTCTGGTGTGTCCATAACTCGGCTTTCGCATCGTCCCACGCCCTCGAAGCTCCCTGAGCAGCCATCCCTCGCAAGCCGCATATGACATGCCAGGAGCAGACCCACCCGTGCGCCACCACGTCTCCATAACAGCGGCTATGCGCCGTGGGCACGCTTCCTGGACCTTGGTCGGCGCCCACGTGACAACCGACCAAGTAGCGCGCCAGGGGAACCGAGTTCCTCCGCATGTTTGCCAGTTGCCGGTCTACCCGACTCGGCGCTTGCACGCCGTCCCACCCCAGCCCGGACCCGTTGATCCGCCCTCTGCGGACTCCGAGGTCAGAACGGAGCCTTCAACGAATACTGTCGGCGAATCAGTCTTGGGACCCTACGGGGTCGGCGGGGGCGCGAAATCGGGCCGCAGGTGTGAGCACCGCCCCGCCGCCGCGGGGTCGACCGGGAGATCGGCCCTCCTGCAGACTCCTGCGGGGTCTCTCGAAGTTGCTGGGCAACTCCAGTGCTCCTCCGGAGGGCAACGGTCAGGCGCGCCTGGCCTCCCCGATGGGAGAATGGGCCGGGGCGCCGCGGGCGCGCCGGGTGGAGCCTTGCGGATGCGAGCACTGCGGGCCGCCGAGGAAAGGTGGGGGATAGCTGTGCGTGTGTCAACGCTGATGCTGACGGGTGTCTCGGGCATTCTCGCGATGGGCCTCTGTGTCGCGGTCGCGCAAGAGGAGGTGGGAGGCGCCTTCCCGGGCGCCCAGGGGTTCGGTGCCGGGGCCCGCGGCGCTAGCGGTGGGCAGGTGATCTGGGTGACGAACCTGGAGTCCGACGGCCGTGGCAGTCTACGCGAGGCCCTCAACACCGAGGGCCCGCGGATCGTCAAGTTCAGGGTCGCCGGCACCATCGAGCTCAAGCGCGACCTCATCCGCATCGGGTGGCCCTTCCGCAGCCGCTGGCTGGAGAAGACCAGGGCCCGCGAGGACCCGGGGCCCAATCCGTACTCGTACGTCACGGTGGAGGGCGGCTCCGCCCCGCCGCCGGGGATCACGATCAGCGGCAACGTGCACATCGGCTATGGCACCAGCCACGTGGTCCTGCGGCACCTGCGCATCCGTGACAACGGCTATGTGGGCCGGTCCGGCTCCGACTGCATCTGCATAACAGACGGCTGCAGGCACATCATGGTGGATCACTGCTCGCTCGAGTGGGCACGGGACGAGGTCGTCAACCCCTGGGGCGAGTGCAGCGACATCACCTTCCAGTGGTGCATCTTCCAGGGCTATGGCCCACACGGCTACGGCCCGCTGAATGGCGCCGGCTCGGACCGCATCACCATGCACCACTGTCTCTTTGCCCACAACATGGGCCGCAACCCGCGCATCGGCGGGAACGTCGGCAGGCTAGAGGATCGCACCTTCCTCAACCCCAATCCCATCATTGATGTGCGCAACAACCTCATCTACAACTGGCACAACGTCGGGTGCACCGCCGTGGACTTCGCGGCGTTTGTCAATCTCGTGGGCAACTACTACCTGGCAGGCCCGAGTTCGGACCCCAAGCGGATCTGCATCTCGGTCGCGGGGGACTCGAGGCTGCACTTGGCGGGCAACATCAGCCCTAACCGACCGGCCAACGACCTGGACGAGTGGGCCGACGCCGGCCATCACGGTCGCGATGAGCGGGGCAACTACGCTGCGATCCCGGGCCCGTGGGAGCACGGCCTGAGGGCCGAGGAGCCCTTTCCCGCCGCACCAGTCACCACGCACACTGCCGAAGAGGCGCGGGATCTGGTGCTGGCGTTGGTCGGGGCGTGGCCCCGCGACGCGATAGATGCCGGCATCATGCGGACGGTTCTGGACGGTACCGGGTGGGCGGGTGTGCCGAACACTATCCCGGAGGACCTCGCCAATCAGCGTCCAACTGCCGCCGCCTCAGCCGAGGGGACCGGCACGTGGGTGACGCTCTCGGCGGAGGCGAGCGACCGGGACGGGGAGGTCATCTCGTACGCCTGGGACCTGGGCGACGGGCAGGTGGTGATGGGCGAGAGCGTTACACATGACTATCCGGCGCCGGGGGAGTACACCGCGGCCCTGCTGGCGATGGACGACCGGGGAATGACTGCGCTCACGCGGCTGAAGCTCACCGTTGCCGACGGCCGCCCGGTCGCCTCAGAGCCGGCGGCGCCGCCCGAGGGGGAGCACATCGCCCGGCAACCTGCCGGGGGCGAGCCGCCGGCAACGGCCGAGGTGGCCCGCCTGGCGGCGCAGCTCCCCGCCGAGAAGTTCCCGCCTGCTGACGCGTGGCAGACGGCTGTGCCTCTGTCGCCATTCGTATTCCAGCACAACTGGAGGCAGGTGCCGGACGAGGAGATGGATGCCCGGCTGCTGCATGACGGGGCGCGGCTCTATCTGCGCATCATCTCGGATGATCCGCGGCCGCAGGAGATCCGCCAACCGCACGCCGGGGCCGAGCGGTGGTTCTACCGGTGCATGGAGGTCTGCCTGGCGCCGACGTGGGGGACGGAGCCGTGGTTCCACTACATCGTGAACGTGAATGGCGAGCTGCACGAGGGCCGGATGTTCGACCGCGCCTGGGACCCTCCGGAGCCGTGGCAGGTCGAGTCCCGGGCTGAGGGCAACCGATGGTATCTGGAGATCGCCATCCCGTTCTCGGGTTTCGGCGTGGACAGCGCCGGGCCGGGCTCAAGCTGTGCGCTCAAGTTGGCGCGGTACCGCGCCAAGGACGAGATCCTGATCTGGCCCCTCGAGGGCTCAGAGGCGGAGGGCCAGTACGTCACCCAGAGCTGTGAGCCGATCGGGTATGCGCAGCTTCTCTTGGAGTGAGACAGCGAAGGGGGCAAGCCGATGCTGCCTGATCTCGCCGACAACTTCCGGCAGTATGCGCAGTTCGGGCCGATGGTGCCGGTCCACTGCGTCACGCCGGAGTTCGGCGGGTGCTTCCATCGGTTCTTTGACACCTCGCCTGGTCTGAACCCCGGATCTTGGTCCACCTGGAATGAGAGTAGATGAAGGCGTATACTGGTTCCAGGAGGGCTGATTTGGATGAAGCGGAAGCGCTACACCGAGCCGCAGATAGTGTTCGCCCTGCAGCAGGCGGAGGCGGGCACGCCGGTTGCCGAGCTCTGCCGCAAGATGGGTGTGGCCGAGGCCACCTTCTAGCGATGGAAGAAGCGCTACGGCGGGCTTGGGGTGTCGGAGATCCGTCGCCTGCGCCAGCTGGAGGATGAGAACCGCCGGCTCAAGCAGCTGGTGGCTGATCTGACGCTGGACAAGACGATGCTGCAGGACGTGCTGCGA
>CBFDBV010000012.1:0-25207 GCA_965603135.1 uncultured bacterium | reverse complement strand
CAGCTCCGTGCGCCCTGCAACGGCGGCCGGCCGGCTCCCGTAGCCGTCGCACTGTCTTACCTTATAGGCGCCCTCCGGCAGGCGAAGCCCCACGTCGAACGCCACCTCCCTGGGCTCCCAGTTGATCGCAGCCAGTAGCCTCTGCCCCGACACTCCCTCGCGCATGACCACTTCCACGTTCTGCCCGTATTCCCAGACCTCCAGCGGCTTGCCGTCGCCAAGCAGACCGTCGAACGTCTCCGCCAGCCTGGCCCGAAAACGAGGATCGGTGAAGCTCTCCACGACATCGTCAAGCACGACGACGCCATCGCGTTCCTGCCAGGCATGGAAGGCAGGCTCGGGTCGCAGCGTACCCAGCTCGTTCGCTTCCCCGAGCCGTTCGCAGATGACCACCCTGGCTCCGGCGCGATATGCTTCTGCCACCGCTGATAGGGCCTTGTCGGATATGCAGTACGGGAAGGGGAGCACGATCATGCGGTACTGGCCCAACTCGGCCAGATCGTCCTCCCGATCCAGGTAGTGGATCTCGAACGGGTAGTTGTTCCGTATGAGGAACTCCTCAATGATCTTCTGAGCCACGTATCCGCGGATACCGTCTACTCTGAGGTCGGCACCCCTGGTCAGTTCGTGCCGGAGCTGCCAGAAGTCCTCGGAGGCTCGGCTGTGCAGGACCGCGATCGTGCGGGGGACGTGTGTGGTGCGCAGGCCCGCCGCGTCGAGCCACTCGATCATCCGGAACGCCTCGCGCACCAGATGAGACTTGTTGTTCAGGAACAGGTAGTTGAGCCGGTAGAAGCTCGCGCCGGCAGCGCCGTGCATCACCGAGGCGATGGCACTGCCATTGAGCAGGATGCCGGGATACCGGTCCAGGTGCTCGAAGTCCCAGGAGCCTCCTTTGAGCACCGGCAGTGCGCCCTGAGGCCGCGCTGCCGCAGCCAGGAGCTTCACCGTGCGTTCCATGTAGGTGCGTCGCCCCGGCTCGCCGTAGTAAGGGTCCGTGCCAAAGTAGTCGAGGCCCGCGCGCTGCCCGAGCACGTCGTAGGCGAGCACACCGTAGGTCTGGTTGAGCAGGACCGGGTCCACCCGCCAGTTGCTGACAAACGAGAAGTCGGGGTTCACCGCGAGCGCTCGTTCGGCTGCCTGCTTGTGCGCGATAGCGACCTGCTGGTAATGGAAGAGCATCCACCTGCGGTACTCCTCCGTGTCCTCGCGGACGGCCGGCCTCTCGGCGAGGCCAAGCTCCCGCTCCAGCGCCGCTGCGTAGACCTCGGGGTCGGGCCCGCCTCCGCACTGAGGATACTCGTCTGCGCAGATGCTGGCGCCGTGGGTGCCCTTGCTCGCAACCTCAGCCAGCAGTCCCCCGAACCACTTGGGCCACGACAACTCGGGCTGGAGTAGCTTCGAAGTCTTGCCGAAGATGACGAAGGTCCTGATCTGCCGCTCCCTCAGCGTCTCCACTAGTGGGCTGAGCGCGTCCCACTCGCTGCCCTCCACGAACTCGCTCGGCCAGATCGGGGAGCGCGTGCCCGTGCGGCGGGGGAAGAGCCAGACGTGGTCGGCTCCTACGTAGTCGAGCTGCCAGAGGAAGTGCTCCAGCGGTTCGAGCCTGTCGAAAAGGGGCGGCGTCTCCTTCCCCAAACCCAACATCCACGCCTCAATGAATACACCTCGCGCGGTTCGTTCCGTCATAGGGAGTGACAGGTCTCGGCTGACTTGCGGCAGTGCACGAGGCACGCCGACGGGCCGCAGCTCCAGGGAGCCTTCGGCCGCCGCCTTTGGGTGAGCTGTCGGGCCGACGCTTTCCTGGATAACGGCTGTCACGCTGGCAGAGGGCTGCACGAGAATCCGGAACTCACGCAGTCCGGGGTACGATCGCCCGTAGCGATCCGGCCCTTGAAGGCCACAGAAGCGCAAGGCGCGAGCCTGGGTCGGTTCGAGCGAATGTCGCGTCAACTCCCCTCCCTGCCCGACACCCGTCACTCGTACCAGCGTCTTGTCGAAGCTGCCGTCCCCGTCCGTGTCCGCATCTATGAGATAGCTCGTGGCCGGGCGACGTTCGCTTTGTGCGAGTTCGATGGCCTCCACCGTCGCAGGGCATGGGAAGTGGAACTCGAACCGGGCGCCCCGGCCGGGCCGATGCTCGGGGCGAAGTCCTCCCCAGCGGACCTCGCCGTCCGACAGCTCCGCCAGCGCCGTCCCAGCGAAGGGAACGCACTTGAGCTGACAGAACGGCGTGATGTCGAGAAGGTCGGCTGTGTCACCGGCGCCGGAGCCGGGCGGCTCGGACGGCGCGGCTTCTGATTGACCGAGCAGCACCTCAGCGTCATCCAGGAACACGTCGCAGCCCCTCATCGGCGTGCCCACGTGGAAGCGCACATGCTCGCAGCCCTGCGGCACAGTCCCGGTGATCTCGTAGTCGAGCCACCGGTCGGTTAGCGTCCAATCGGTCAGAGCCGTGTCTCCCAGCACTTCACTTTGTCTGCGCGCTTGAACAAAGAGCCTCAACTTGCCGCTGCCCCTGGCGCGGATGCGAAATGTGTAGTGCGAGCCCGCCGGGAGCTTGAGGTCCTGATACACCAGTTGGGTGACGTGAAGGGAGGTCATACGAAGGGAGCGTTCGCCAGTGTGCGCGTCGGCTGACCATTCGAAGTGAGTGGGCCCGGCGCCGTAGATCTTGCCACACCGCCAGTGCGCCGGCATATCCCCCACGGCTGGATCGGGCTCCTCGAACGAGGGGTTGCGAATGATGTTTGGGCCCTGTTGCGGGTTCCCTGCGGCGCAAGCGACACGCAGGGAGAGGGCGACACCGAGCAGGAGCGTGCCCACAACGGCGAAACCCCGGATACTCCGCCTAACAGGCCTGTGCGACATCGGTGTACCACTCCCTCAGTTGGAGAGTCTGACATCTGCGGTCCCTTCTCCTGCCGCAGGCCTGGCCGTCAGCGCGGGCGACATAGCAGACCAGCAGGCTCAAGAAACCGGCGCACAGCAATCCCATGGACAACTTCGCGATGGCAGCCAACATGACGCATCTCCCTTTCGGGCGCGAGGGCTCGCCACGGTCTCATCTTCTGCGCCCGCGGCGAGGGCTCCTCCCGCTACGTGCGCCGCGCTCTTCCGCCTCCCGGTAGGACGGGCTTCCAGCCCGCCGCGCCATTTCAGGCACCCGCACGCAAGGACTGGGCAGCGTCACAGGGCAGGTGGCGCAGGTGCTCATCGAGCGCGTGAGGAAGCATCATGTCGCGGGCAACCGGTGGGGCACCGCGAAGAACAGACACAGGAGGAATGAAGGCCGAAATGTACGACCTGCATCCGCCGAGGGTGTTCGTCCACAAGAGGGTTTACGAGAACCCACAGGCCGTCACGCGCCTGGAGAGGATGCTCGAGGGGCTCGGCGGTCCGCCTCTCGAAGAGGTGGAAGAGGCCGACACGGCCGAGGTGATCGCCGCGTCCGGCGCCCTGGATGAGGTGCAGGTGCGATCCAGCCGCGTCCGGCAGGGCGTGCAGAAGGTGGGGACCGACCCCATCTTCCTCTTCAATACCTACGTGTGGGACCCGGACCAGGTCAAGGCCCCCGCGCAGCAGTACGAACACCCCCGCGCAAGCGCGTTGGCGCGGTTCATGGCCGGCGTGGGCCCGGGTGCGATCTACGGCAGACGCGAGGCGAGCGATGGGAGGGACCCGAAGCGCCCCTTCGTCTGCCAGGGCGGCTGGAGCTTCCACACGATCAATGGCTGCGTCCACAAGTGCGACTACTGCGGCATGGGCTGCGGCGTGAACTTCATGCTCGATCTGGAGGAGATCGCCAGGGACCTGGAGCGGAACTTCCGCGAGCGGCCCCACCAGAGGCTCTATCGCTACGACCTCACCAGCGACTACCCCTGCTTCGAGCCGGAGTACGGGGCGTCCGAGGTGTTCGGCGAGTGCTTCGCGCGCAATGATATGTATCTGCTCGTGTACACCAAGAGCAACAACATAGACCATCTGCTCGATCTGCCCTACAAGGAGCATGTGCCGTGCTACTGGACCCTCGCGACCGACACCCAGAGCACAGAGATAGAGCGAGACACGCCCTCCCTGGACGAGCGTCTTGAGGCGATGCGCAAGTGCCAGAAGGCCGGGTACGTCGTTCGCGCAGGCTTCTCGCCGATCGTACCGCACAGGAGGTGGCGCGAAGAGGCGACCATCGCGCTGGAGAAGCTCTTCGCCGCCGCCGCGCCCGATACGGTCAGGCTCTGGGTGGTCTCGATGATGCTCTGCTCCGAGGCGGAGGACATCTTCGGCGCGGATAACCTCGATCCGGAGTGTCTGGCCGCCATGCGCGAGGCGGCCCCGGAACTCGAAGGCCAACACAGCGGGCCCTTCCCGAGGGCCACGCGAGCGGAGATCTACGCTCACTACCTCGACGAGATCAGACGCATCAGCCCCAACACGCCCGTCAATCTCTGCAGCGAAGAACGCGCGGTGTGGGAGATGCTCGCCGACAAGCTGGCGATGTCTCCCGACGAGCTGTACTGCTGCTGCGGGCAGACGAGCATACCCAGGAAGAGCTGACGCCGCCTCTGAGCCGTCGGCTCGCGAGGCGCGCCAGCCCTTGGGAGCGCAAGCCTGCTCACTGCAGAACCTCGCCCCTGACCTTTGCGCGGATCGTGACCGGGGCGTCCTTGCTCACCGTCAGCGCCTGGGTGAAGCGGCCGTTGTGCCAGGTCTTCACACAGCGCGAACCGGCAAACGCCACCCGCTCGTCAGTGACCACGAAGGCCTGACCGAGGCTGCCTCCCCAGCCCACAGGTACACCCTTCGCGTCCAGCTCCTCGAAGCCGCCGCCGACCAGCTCAGCGCCCTCAGCGGTGATGCCGTCCCAGTAGACCCAGACGGGTATCCAACTGCCGTCAACCGCGCTGAGGTGCTGGCGACCCATGAGGCTGATGCTCACCTCGCCGTCACGGTCGGCGACGAACGAGTACACGAAGTCCCGCCATTCCCCCGTGGCCAGATCAGTCGTGCTGCCGGTGAGGCGATGTCCCATCGGCCTCGCCCAGGTGGCCACCTCGCACCCCTTGAGAGCCTTGAGCGTCAGGCCCTCGGTGCGGCTCTCGACGTCAATGCGCGCCTGGGAGGGCACGCCTGCGTTGAAGGCAACGTCGCCGAATGCCGCCAGCCACAGAAAGCCGCCCTTCCTCACGTCCCATGTGTAGCCGCCGGCCTGCTTCCACATCACCCAGAGTTCGTCGGCGGGCTTGCGCACGCTCAGGTTGAACAGCAGCCGCGGATTGTGCTCGACTGGATCTATGCCCAGGGACTTGAAGGGAATCCTCCACTCGGCTGTCCACTGCTTCGTATCGGTCACGTGACAGGCGTACTCGACGCCCTGGATGACCTGCTTGACCAGGCTCTGAGGGGCGTCGGCCTCGTCGCTGCTCTCGAAGTGGCCGTTGGAGTAGCCCCTGAGGATCATGATGTCGCCGACCTTGTCCGCACCGGCGACCGCCAGGGCGATCTCGACGGCATCGTCCGTGCCCCAGGTCTGCCCGCCGGAGACGCCATGGTCGGGATTAAGGTCGTTGACGAACGCCACGTAGAGGCTTTCGTCGTCCACCTCAATCCAGGCGCGGCTGGGCAGGTCCACCTTCTCACCCCGCTCGTTGTGATCGAGGGTGGCGACCGGGTAGGGCTCGACCATGACGCCGCCCGCCTGGCCTGGCGTCCACTCCTCGGGCTCAACCAGGCCGTCAATGGTGATAGCGCCCGAGACGCGCTTGACGGCGAAGACCGGCAGCGCTGTGGGCATGCGCTCCTCTTGCTCGCGCTGCACGAGCCAGCGCGGCTTGAAGCCCTCAGGCGGCGGCTCAGGCTTGACCGGCCACGACGCGCGCGTGTCGTCGTTGATGAGGCCGATCCGGTCCATCGGGATGGGCTCGAAGCCGATGTCGGCGAGGACGGGCGCGTCGTCCTTGAGCCGGAAGTCCCCGCCCTCGAGGTCCACGAACCCCGGGTCGCCCATCTTCTCGTCCCAGTTGTTTTCGATCGTCACCCACTCGTCCTTCACCCCGCGCGAGACGGTCAGGAGCCTACCGCCCGCGCCGATGTTGCGCGTGATCCGACAGAACCAGGGCGCGCCGACCGGATCGCGGTCAAGCATGTCGGCCAGGTGCAAGTACTTCGTCCAGGGCGGCTCCTGGTACGGGACCTTCTCCAGGGAGCGCAGCATCGTGGTGCTCTCGCCGCCCCTGCGGGCGTCCATGGCGTAGACGGACCCGTCCTCGCGCCGGTGCCAGGTGTACCACCGCAGGCCGCGGTCGGAGAGGCCGATGCCCGGGTTGACCTCGACGAAGATGTTGTTGTCCACGATGTTGTCGGGGCCGCCGCAGATGGAGACCCCGCGCCCGCAGAGGTAGCAGACGTTGCCTTCGAAGGTCGTCCCGGAGACGCAGTCGTCGAGGTGCACGATGTTCACCGAGGTGGGGCTGCCCTCCAGGCTGTCGTTGATGTGGTGGATGTAGTTGTGGCGGATGACGTTGCCGCGGTAGGTCCAGTTACGCCCGGTGTAGAAGACGCCGCCCTCGCTGGTCTCCGTGTGCGCCCAGTAGATCTCGTTGAACTCCATCACGTGATCGTTGCCACGGTACCAGACCGCGCTGTGGGGCTCGTGATGGATCAGGTTGTGCGCGGCCCGACAGCCGACACCGCGCAGACTGATCGGGCCGGCGTGCGTGCGGCGGATGACGCTGGTGTGGTGAATGTGGTTGTTGACGGCATAATGGTCGGCCGGGCTGAGGGTATTGCGGTCGCCGCCGCTGAGGATGATGCCGCCGTAGCCGGTGTGGTGGATGTCGCAGCCGACTACCCCGTGGTCCGTTCCGCCGACGATCTCCACCCCGTGCCTGCCTACGTTCCGGATCGTGCAGCCGATGACGCGGTTGTGGTCGCCCTTGCTGATGGAGATCGCGTCCTGCCGGCCGCACTCTATACCCAGTGCCCGGAGCGTGACATGCGACACATCATTCATTGCCACCATCGGGGTTCCGAGCATGGACAGCACGGTCTGGCACTGCTCAACTGGCGCGGGCGGCCAGAAGTACAGAGTGCCCCGCTCGCGGTCGAGGTACCACTCGCCCGGGGCGTCCAGCTCCTCCAGAAGATTGAGCGCGAAGAAGCGCCTGGCGCCCCAGGTGTCCAGCCCGTAGCCCAGGGGCACAGCCAGCTCGATCTCGCGCTTCTGCGTGTCAATGGAGCCGACCTTGACGACCGTGCACAGGTAGGCCCGGGCCCAGTAGCCCTGTAGCCAGACGCCTTCCTCGACGTTCCAGCGCTCAGGGCGGTCACCCTCGTACTTGAATATGCCCGGGCGCTTCGCGCCCTCCTTGTCCCGCAGTCCAGAGCCGAAGTCAACGATCTCACCGAAGTGCGCGAAGCCCTCGTTGGGCCAGCGGGCGAGCTGCATACGCTCGCCGTTGCAGAACACCTCAAGCAGCACCGGATGTTCGTTCGTGAATCCGCGGAACGCGGGAGGAAGCTCAGGCAGATAGTCCGTGATGCCGACCGCGCCCAGGTCCGCCTGCACGACTTTCCCGCGGGCGCTCTCATCCAGCCGTTCAAGGACGGCCGCATCGCTGACCGGCTCGAACGCGGACGGCGCGATGGCTTTGCCCCCGTTCAGCCGAACCTCTTCCCCCTCGTAGGCCCGATACGTGATCGGGCACGCCTCCGTCCCGCTGTCCTCACTGGCCAGTTCGAAGGGCTCGGTCAGGTAGTACACGCCCTCGTGCAGCCACACCGTCACGCCGCCCTCGGGCAGGCCCTCCCCCTGCTTCAGCTCCCTGATGGCGTCCCGTGCCCGCGCTAGAGAGGCGAAGGGCTGCTCGCGGGTGCCCGGATTCTCATCCGAGCCGTCTGGGGCGATGAAGAACTCGCCCGCGGCGTCTGCGGGGTGCCTTACGCATAGACTCGTGAGTAGGACGAGCGCACAGATTGCCCATCTCATCTCGTTGTCCGCCTTTCTCTGGCCCCGGCCCTATTCGGGCACCGCGTCCTCGGGCAGCGGCGGCCGGTAGACGCGGAAGGCCGCCACCGGGACCGGGGCGTCGCCGTTTGGTATCAGCTCAACGGTGTGATCGGCGTTGCTCAGCCCCTGCGCCAGTGTCTTCGTGTACTCCTGCGCCGGGTCATCGGCTCTTAGCGCCTGGTAGGTGTCCACGAACAGCGGCGCGACCTCCCAGGTGACCTCGTAGTCCTCGGGCATCGGCTTCTCTCGGTAGCTAAGGGCGTGGCACACCATCCACATCCCGGGCTCGATCACTACGCGGCCCGAGTTGGACACGAACCTCTCTGTGTGATCGCCCTGGCCGTCCGGCCCGGTCTCCGAGCCGATGACCTCGTACTTCAGGAGCTTGCTCTCCGGGTCACATTCCAGGATCTTCGCGGTCCACTTCTCCGCGATCAGCGGGGTCTCGTGGTCAATGCGGTTGATCGCCGGCCAGATGGTGTACGGGGCGGCGGTCGGGCGGGTGTGGTAGTACAGCTCCGGGAACTCCGATGGCGCCTTGCCGTCTATGAGCACCCTCGCGGGGCCCAGGGTCTCTTCGTCGGTGTGCGCTGCGATGACATCAATCCGGTTGCCGTCAAAGGCCAGCTTGAGCGACCCATCCTCGCCCGTCTCCACCGCCTCGCTGGCCACGGGGATGTCGCGCACCAGGTCCTGCCACGGGTCCCTGGGGAAGTCGGGATCGTGGCGCAAGTACGGCATAACCAGCTTCTCGATCAGGAAGTTGCCCAGCTCGTTGGGATGCACGGTGTCGCGTACGGTGTCCTTCACGACGAGATGATGCTCGGCCAGGTACTGCTGCATCCCGGCGCGCACGTCCGCGACCTCGCAGCCGTACTCCTCAGCGATGCGGAAGTACAGGTCGGAGATATCCTGGTCGGCGGCGTCCACCCGCTGTACCCGTGGGTCCTCCGGATCGCCGTCCGGCGGCACGTCGCGGGGCCAGCGCAGGTTGCTCGTCCACAGGAGCACTTCGGCCGTCGTCCGCTGCCGCACGCGCCGGATGATCTGCTCCTGCTCCCCGCTCTTGACGCCGCCCCACACGTGGAAGATGAGCAGGTCGGGATAGAAGGGGTACAGGTCGTACTCAGCCGTGTGAATCAGCGTCGGTGCACCGTAGCCGCCGAGGGCGCGGTTCTCGATCTCCAGGTCAGCGTGCGGGAACGCCTGCCTCAGGTTCTCGGCAACCGCGCTGGCCCACGGGTTCCGGGTCACAGACTGGCCGTAGAAGAGGATGCGCACCCGGTTGCGTTTCTCCGGAGTGCTGGTGGCCAGCAGCATCATCGTGCGCTGTATCTTCGCCCCCAGCTCCTCGAGGTTGTCGGGCGGCGCGGGCAGGGCGAACTCCTCCGCGGCGGCCAGCGCTGGGGCCGCCACGGCCGCAGTCAGGATCCACGGCCATGCACACTGCGCTACCATTTCCTCTTCCTCTCCCTGTCAGAAGCTGAACCGGCGGCCCCGCCTTCGCCAGTACCCGGCACCGGGCCCTGCTTCGACCGTTCGCCGCGGGGTCGCCACTGCCTCTCGCCTGCACAAGGACTATCACTCACCAAGGGCGAGGGCCCTGTGGGCCTGGCAGCACGTTCGTTGGAATAGGAGATGCCGAGTAACACGGGCGGGCCGCAGTGGCGTCACGCCTTCAGCAGAGCGCGATACGGGCGGCCCGGGATCAGGCGTTCGCCATCCGTGAATGCCTCCGGCCGTCCTTCAAGCTCCTCTATCAGTCGGCTGCGCCACAGTGCGACGCGATTGGCGTAGCCCGGATCGGCGGCGAGGTCGTGGCACTCCGTTGGGTCCCTCGCCAGGTCGAAGAACTGCTCCTTGCCGTCAGAGGGGCGCCAGATGTACTTCTCACGGCCGTCAGTGAGGGCGTGGTGGACGGGCGCATGTTCGATGTGAACGTGCTCGCGCCACGGCGCCTTCTCTCCCCGCATCAAGGGGAGCAGGCTTCTGCCATCAACCGTGTCTGGAGTGGCGATACCGGCCATCTCCAGGAGCGTGGGCATGATGTCCGCGTGTGTCGCCGGCAGGTCCACGGCCGAAGCCCTCCTTAACTCGAAGCGCTCCGGGGCGCGTATCAGGAACGGCACGCGCGCGGACGGCTCATAGGCCCGGCTCTTGCGCCACATGTAGTGGTCTCCGAGCATTTCCCCGTGGTCGCTCGTGAACACCACGATGGTGTTGTGGCCGGTCATTCGGTCAACGCCTGTGATGGGATTGAGCAGCCGCCGCAGTTGGTCGTCCACGTGGTTTATCAGCCCGTAGTAACCCGCCCGTGCACTGAGCAGCGCCTCCCCGCTCAACTCCACCTCCGTGGGCGACACATGCTCCCCGCCGCTGCCGAAGTGGGGCGGCTGCGCCCAGTCCCCGATGACCGGCTCCGGCACTCCCGTGCGCAGGTACCGCTCCAGGTAGAAGGCCGGGGGCTGGAGCGGCGGGTGCGGGGCGATGAACCCCACCGTCAGGAAGAACGGGCACGACGGATCGCGTCTCGCCAGGAAGCGCAGGGCGCGGGTGACCGTCCAGTTCGTGAAGTGCAGGTGGTCATCCAGGTGCCAGGGACGAGCGGTCCAGTCATTGTGCATGACACCTCCGCCGAACCAACCCCCGCTGTCGCGTGGCCCCACCTCGCGCAGCCACTCGTCGTAGTCGAACGCACCGGTGTGGCAGTTGGTCTCCATTTCATCGTACCCGTAGCGTTTGCGGGGCGGGTGCTGGTGCATGCTCCTTCCCACCAGCCAGGTCTGGTAGCCGTGCTCGCGAAGGACCCCGGGCAGCGTCGGTGGGGCGTCCCACTCAACGCCGTCCTGGTAGCCCACCATCCCGTGTGTCTGGGGATCCTGACCTGAGAGCATGGAGCGGCGCGTGGCAATGCAGCTTGGGCAGGCGGAGTAGAAGTGGGTGAAACGCACACCGGCGGCCGCAATGCCGTCCATGTTTGGCGTCTGCAGCACAGGGTGCCCCTCCACGCCCAAGCAGTCCCCGCGCTGTTGGTCGGTGTTAATGAACACGATGTTCGGTCGCTCGTCCATGATAGCCCCCTATGCCGTCAGCCGTCTCTCCAGGAACGGCAGGTACGACAGCAACGTCAGTTGCGAGTAGCGAGAAACAACAAACGACAACAGCCCTAGGCCGTTACTCGCCACTCGTCACTCGTCACTGTCCTTACTGTGCGCGAAGCGCCCCTGATCGTCCAGCGCCAGCCCCAGGCCGCCTCCCGTGACCACCTCAGCCGCATAGGCCCCCGACGCCAGCAGCAGTGCAAGCCAGACCGCTGCCTCTCTCGTGCTCGTTCCTCTCCTTTGGCGAAGGGGTCGGGGACAGTCACCTCAGGTGACTGTCCCGGGTCTGAGAGCGGGGTCGTACCGCATCGGCCCGTGCGTTCGCATCGTTCTGCCCTGCGCGCGCTGCTGGTAGGACTGCGAACCGGCGGGCAGTGGGCCGGTGATCTCCTCGATGCGCTTCGCCGCTTCCTCCACGACCTCAGGATTGTCCTTCGCCACGTCAACGTCCTCGTCGGGGTCTGTGCGCAGGTCATAGACCCGCGCGGTATCCAGGTAGTCTGCCGCGCTGACGGTCAGGTGCACGGCCCAGTTGTCGTCGCGCACGCAGGCGGTGTTGCCCCAGCCGGTGGTGACGTACTCACGATGCGGCGGCGCTTCGCCCACGGCCACGGGCCACGCGTCCTGGCCGTGGAAATCGTCGCGGTTCAAGTCGAGCATCGTCATCAGCGTGGGGGTCAAGTCGAGGTTCTGCACCCACGCGTCGCAGCGTTCCCCGCGCGGGCCGTCGGGGGTGCGGATGAACCAGGGCACGCGCGTGTTGTACGGATGCAGCCGGTCGCCGCCTTTACCGAACCGGCCCTTGTCCATCAACTCCGTGCCGTGGTCGGCGGTGAACATCACGATCGTATTCTCGAACAGACCGAGCTTCTCGACCGCCTCCAGCAGGTGACCAACCCAGCGATCCATGAAGGTCACGAACCCCAGGTAGAGCGCCTTGCAGCGGTCGGTCTCCTCGGGCGTGAGCGGGATCTCAGGTCGGCGGTCGCGCTGCTGGTGGTAGACCTGCGGGTAGATGAGGTCCTTCACGCCGGGCTTCGGCGGGCAGTACATATCGGCGTAGTGCCTTGGCGGGTCCCACAGCTCGTGAGGGGTGAAGCTGTCCACCCAGAGGAAGAACGGGCCTTGCCGGTGGTTGTCCACGAGCCAGTCCCCGGCTCGCCGGAAGACCTGCGCGCACTGCCAGTCCTCCTCGCTCCGCCGGTCGAGTGCGTTGAGCAAGTACTGCGCGACCGTAGGATGCACAGCCGGAGATGCCTCGCCCTCGGGCACGTGGGGTCTCAGGTCAATACGCTCCATCGGGCCGCTGCGCCAGGGGTCGTTCTCCTGCCCGCGGATGAACTCCCAACTCAGGAACCCGCGAGTGAAGTTCATGGTCGGCTTGAACATATGATAGGTGTCGCTGACCAGCCCCGTCAGGTAGCCGCCATCGTGGAGCATCTCGGCCAGCGTGTCCTCCTCATGGGAGATCGGGTGCCAGCCTGGCCCGGCGGGTTGAAGGCCCTCGTCCGGCACGACCTGGCGCCAGGGGAAGGAGCGATGCCCGGTGAAGAAGCACCGCCGGACCTGGATGGTCGGCAGCCCCTCGGCGTAGCATCTGTCGAACATCATGCTTTCCGACGCGAGCTGGTCAATGTGCGGCGTCTTCACGCGGCTCAGGGCCTTCCCCGGGCCGACGCAGTCGGCCCGCAGACTGTCTATGCAGATGACGATGACGTTCGGTTTCATAATAGTAGGTCGGGCTTTCCAGCCCGACTCCCTCCTCACTGGGTCCTAGTGGGGTCAACTCGGATGCCGTTCGTGGCGTCCCGCCTGGGCGGGATCAGGCCCCGCACATTGATGCCTGCGGGGGTGAGTCGCAGGGCAAGCCCAAGCCATCCTCTACCCAGCGGAACGCTTGCGCTCCGGTCGCAGGGCAAGCCCTGCGCTGGGGAAAGGGGAGGCGCTTTGCCTTTACTCGCTACTGTCGTTTCTGTCGTACCTGACCTTCTTTCCTTCTCCGTCCCGCTCGAGTCTCCTGCCCTCGGGCAGGTCCCACACGAGGCATCGGGGAAACTGGGGACAGTCACATTCCCCCTGCCGGCAGGCGCACCACGAAATCCACCATCGGGGAATACGTGAACTGTCCCCGGTTGCCGGTTTCGGTGACTGTCCCCAATCAGGAGGTGCGCGTGTGATGTGGACTAGAGCACTGACAGCGGTGTTCGTAGTGCTGGTGGCGGGCTGCACCGTGATGGGGCAGGCGGATGTGACGGTCACGATCAAACCGGACGTTCGGTACCAGACTGTCCTCGGCTGGGGGAAGTCTACTCCGTGGCTTGCAGCGCCCCAGATGCTCAGGGATCAGGTCCTCGACCGGGCGGTGAACGACCTCGGCCTTACCCGCCTGCGCCTGGAGGCTCCCAGTGGCAATCGCACCACGCACCGCAACTGGGAGTGGCTCAACGACAACGGCGATCCCGATGACATCAACTGGGAGGCCTTCAGCACCGAGGCGCTCGACACCATGGTCGCCTGCTGGGTCGTGCCCTTCAAGCAGCGCGTAGAGGCCAACGGCGATCCGTTCAACATCTACGTCAGCCCCTCGTTCTTCAACGGCGGCAGCTCCGGTATAGTGCCAGAGTGGCTGCTGCGTAGCCCGGGAGAGTACGCTGAGTGGGCCACGGCGTTGCTGCTGCGCCTGCGCGACAAGTACGGCGTCATCGCGGACTACTACTGCATCTGCAACGAGGCGGGCAATAACAACAAGTTCTCGCCCGAGGTCGTCGGCCGGATGATCAGGACCCTGGGGCCGAGGCTCCAGCAGCTCGGCCTGCCCACCACCATCGAGTTCCCCGAGTCGATCAACGCCCACGTGGCCTGGCGATACATCGAGGCCCTGCGAGACGACCCGGAGGTCTGGAAGCATGTGGGCGTGCTGGCTTACCACTGGTATGGCAAGGACAACCAGAGCGCCATGCCCAGGATCCGCGATTTCGCCCTCGAGCGCGGCCTCCCCACCGCTCAGACCGAGTTCATGCGCCTGAACATCAACCACCTGTATGATGACCTGACGCTGGGCGGGGTCTCGTACTGGGAGATCTACGGGCTGGGAGGCCCGGACTTCAAGACCGCCAGCACCCACGTCAGCAGCAACTCGTTCCGCGGTGGCCCGCAGTACTGGAACTTCCGCCAGGTGACCCACTACGTGCGCCCCGGCGCGGTGCGCATCGAGGCCACCTCGAACGAGGAGCCTCTACGCGCGCTGGCCTTTGCCCGCGACGGCACGACTACCGTGATCCTGCTCAACAACACGCCGCCTCAACAGGCGCGCACTGTGACCGTCCAGAACTTGCCCGCTGGCCAGCACGGCCTCTGTCAGTCCGTCGCAGCGGGCACGTATGAGGAGCTCGGCGTGCGGACCGTCGGCGATGATGGCGCGCTTAGCGTTGAGGTGCCCAAGAACGCGGTCCTGACCATCTATCCGCACCCGGGCGCCAACCAGCCCCCGACGGTGACCGAGTGGCGCGCCAGGCCGGACTTCCTGACCATGCCCGCCAGCGCTGTGACCCTCTCAGCCTCGACTACTGATCCTGAGCTGGACGAGCTCTCTTACACCTGGTCTGTGGCCGAGCAGCCTGCCGGCGCGAACGTCGTCCTCGCGACACCCAACGCGGCCACCACCAAGGCGGATGGCCTCTCGGTAGCCGGCGAGTACCTCTTCACCGTCGCGGTCAGCGACCAGGCGCACAGCGTCACGCGCCAGGTGATGCTCGTCGTCTTCGCTGGGAACCAGCCGCCGGTCCTGGTTGACGTCCACAACCGCATCCCGGTGATGGTCACGCTTCCCCAGGATACTACACAACTCCGAGGAGGAGCCTGGGACATTGAGGGGGAGGCGTTGACGTACAAGTGGAGCGTGGCAAACCAGCCGCCGGGCGCGAACGTCACCCTCGAGACGCCAACTGAGCAGAAGTGCAAGGTGTCCAACATCACGGTCGCCGGGGATTACGTCTTCAAGTTCGAGGTCAGCGACCCGACCCACACGGTGGCCGAGAACCTGAAGATGACGGTCTACCCGGTGAACACGGCGCCGATCATCGAGGCCGCCACGGCCACGCCGGCGGACCTGACGCTTCCTGCTGCCAGCACGACCCTGTCCGCCACGACGAGCGACCCCGACGGGGACGTCATCAGTCACTGGTGGTCGCTCAAGAGCGGGCCCGCCGGGGCCCAGGCGGTCTTCGCCAGCCAGGGCTCTGTCAACACAAGCGTCAGCGGCCTGACCGTCGCTGGCACGTATGTCTTCACCTTGACCGTCGTTGACCGGACCAAGCACGATACCAGGGACATTACAGTGAAGGTACGGTGACCCCGGGAGGGCCGCTATCCCTGGTACCCGTTCATCGAGGGCGACGGTCGGCCCACCACTCTGGAGTGGCACCGCACGGCGCGGCTGGAGTGGTCGGGCTAGGAAGCCCAACCTACGCGAGCGCACGCATCGGCTGCAGGGGGGACAGTCACCTGCTTCCCTCTATGTGCAGGCTCCGGCATGGAACGCACCACTGGGGAAACAGGTGACTGTCCCCGGCACACGCTGATTTACAGGATGGTGGTAGCATGGCTTCCGCGCTGGCCTCCACAGTCCTCCTGGTTCTGCTCTGCACCACGGCGACGGCGGGGAACCTGCTGGAGAACGGCTACTTCGAGGGCGACCCGACCGGGGCCGAACTCGTCCCGGGATGGACCGCCAACGCCGAACTCGCACAGCAGAAGCTCTGGCTGGACGCCGAGCAGCCTCATTCCGGGCGACGGTGCGTCGCCATCAGGTCGCTGCTGGACACCGGGGGGCGCTCCGTCCTCAGCCAGGAGGCGGCCATCGAACCGCACCACACTTACGCTCTGAGCCTGTGGGCTCGCCGCGACTCCTTTGTGTACGGGACGGAGTTCGAAGTCCTGCTGCTGGCGGGGGACACGGAACTCGGGCGTCAGCAGAAGAGCTTCCGCTCGACCACCTGGCGACCGGTACAGATGACCTTCGATAGCGGGGAGGCCGACCGCGCGTCGGTCCGTATCACTACGCCCAACAAGGGCGACTGGCGCATCACCGTGGGGCGCACGCTCTACGTTGATGACGTGAGCCTCGTGGCGGTGGACCCCAGCAGCGACATCATCCTCGACGGCGGCGCAAAGAGCCGGGTGGCCGCGCAGACGAGCGTCAAAGAGGCGGGGCCCTACTACCTGTGGGCGAGGGTGCGCTGCCCCGGCCAGGACAAGCTCACGCTCGCGGCGGGCGGCGGGTCCTGGGACTTCCGGTGCTATACGACCGGCGAATGGTACTGGCTGAGGCCGATCCTGCCCGAGCTACTCCTGGAAGCAGGCGAGCAGGATATCAGAATCACCTCCGAGGACCCGGGCAGCGAGATCGAGCGTGTGATTTTGACCATGGATCCGTTCTGGGCGCCCGAGGGCGCCCGGCAGTTCGTGGCGCCGGATGCAGTGAAGGCCGCGAGGCTGGCCGAGCGCTTCGAGCCTGTGAAGCGGGGAACGGTGACCCTGACGGTGGCCGGCGAGACTGCTGGAGATCGGCCTTGGGGCATCACACAGGGCCTGCCGTTCCCCAGGGGCGTCCTGCGTAGCGCCGAGAGTGTGCGCCTGACCGGCGGTCCCCTTCAGGCGCAGACCCTCGCACGCTGGCCGGACGACAGCGTCAAGTGGCTGCTGGTCTCCACGCTCGCGCGCGGCCGCGAGACCCTCCTCCTGGAGTACGGCGACGAGGTGCAGCAGGCCAGGACGCCGTGATCGTTTCTGAGGACGCGGCGGCAGTCACCGTGGACACGGGCCGGCTGAGCTTCACCGTCCCCAGGGATGGCTCGGCGCTCTTCAGCGGCGTCAAGTGCGGCCAACGGACGATCGAACGCGCGGAGGCCGTCGTGAACGGCGACTGCTCGTCTTCCGGCGCCGGGGCGGAGATCGTTGTCGAGGAGTCCGGTCCGGTTCGCGCCGTGGTGCGGGTGTCGGGCGAGCACAGAAACCACGCGGGCGAGAAGCTGCTGGACTACATCCTGCGCATTTACGCCTATGCGGGGGCCGACTACCTGGAGCTGGAGCACACCTTCCTGCTCACCGACAACATCGTCGAGGTTGACCTGGACAGCGTCGTCCTGCGACTCGAGACTGCCTCCGAGGGCTTCGCCATCAATGCAGGCGACGAGACCATCGAGGGTGACCTCGGTGGCGGCGAAGTCGCCCTTGTCGCCGACCTCACGACTGATGCCAACAAGAACAACGACTACCCCTACGAGATCACGCAGGCGGCGACGATCCTGGCTGAGGGGAATGAGGCTCAGGGCCGCTTCACGATGTCAGGCGCGGGCCCCTTGCAGGTGTGTGTCCGCGACTTCTGGCAGAACGCGCCCAAGAGCCTGCGCCTGGCCCGGGATAAGATTGACATCGGGCTGGTGGGAGGCGCGACCAAGTTCTACCACGGCATGGGCAAGACCCATCACCTCCTTCTTTCGCTCGCTGAGGATCCGGCGGCTGTGCAGACCTTCGCCGAGCATCCTCTGCTGCTCGCGCCGACCGAGTGGTACTGCGACAGCGGGGCGCTCGATGCCCTGCCAGCGCCTCGCCGCGAGGGCGAGTTCGCCGGCTACGAGAAGTGCATTGACGTGACCATCGCCGACTGGGTGGGCCGACATGAGGGCGCAGTGTACCGGCGCGGCTTCGGCGGCCTGCTCAACTACGGCGACAGCGCCTACGGCAAGGGCGGCAACAACCTTGAGACCGCGCTGGGCGAGGGGGCCATGGTGCAGTTCCTGCGCAGCGGCGAGCGCCCCTACTTCGACTTCGCCGAGATGATGGTCGGGCACTTCGCCGACATTGACATTGACCACTCCGGCTCCAGCGGCGGACTCATTTGGGTTCACAGCGCTCACGCCCGCACCACCGTTGACCCCGGCGCAGCAGGCATCAACGGCCACTCCTGGTTCAACGGGACGGTCTACTACGGCCTGTTCACCGGCTCGCGCCGCATCCTGGACCTCGCGCCCGCGGTCGGCGATTACTACGCGCGCCATCCGTTCCCGCTCCAGCCCTACATCCACTACTGGCGCAAGCTCGCCTGGAAGCTGATGGACCTGATGTGCGCGTACGATGTGACCGGCGATGTCAAGTACCTGGAGGCGGCGCTGGCGGACGTGAAGGTCACGGCCTACCAGCGCGATCACCTCATCACCCTCTGGCCGTATATGTTCGCGGTCGGCATGAAAGGCCTGCGCCACTACTACGACGCGACAGGCGACCCGGAGGCGCGGGAGCTTTATCTGCAACTCATGGACGGTTTCCTGCACCTGCGCGCCAGGCCTGACGACACCGTCAACGGCGAGTGGCCCAAGGACGAGGGGATGCTGCTGGGCAATTTCCCCAATGATCGGAGCTGCGCGTTCTACAACGAGGCCGCGCACGCGTACCGGCTCACGGGTGATCGGCGGTTCGTCCAACTGGCGGGCGAGGACCTCAACTGGCAGATCACCTTCGGCGTGACGGACCCGACGCTGCTCTGGGGCTCGGCGGACCTGGTGCGCGCGATGGGCGAGTGCGGCATCACCGAGCCGGAGCTGACCGCGACGCTGCCCGCCGTTTTCATGACGCCCCCGGCCGAGCCGCCCGACCATTTCCCGCAGTTCGACCGGCCTACCGTCGTATTGCAGGTCAACGAGGAGCAGGACGGGCCGTTTACCGTGGCGCTCTTCAAGAGTTCCTACCACAAGTACACCCACGACTACCAGGGCACCGCGAAGCTGTACGCGCCGGATGGGAAGCTCGTGGACGAGCGCGCGGTGCGCACCAGCGGCCTGCGAAAGTACCACTTCGACGTGCCCCGGGACGGGCAGACGGGCCTTTACACCCTTCTCGTCTCGCTCGACGACCTCTGGCGCTGGACGCTGACCCAGCTCGACTTCGACCTGGACGCCGGTCGGCACACGTTGCAGGTGCGGCCCCGCTACGACCGCCTGCACATTGATTGCTTCTGCCTGGCACCGGCGGGGGAGTTCTTCCCCACGCTGCACGGTGAGCCGCCCCGGGATGCAATCTGGCTCGAGGCTGAGAGCGACCCGGTCCCGCCGGACTACACGGTCGTACCTGACGCGAGCGCGCAGGGAGGCGCTTGTATTCGTAGCGCCAAGACGTGGAACGAGGCGAACCTAGAGCGCGCTTTCGAGGTCCCCGAAGCCGGCAGCTTCCGCTTCTTCGCCCGCATCTGGAAGCCGTACGCGGACCTGCTCTACGTGTCGGTGGATGACGGCGAGGAGCATCTCGTCCAGCAGACGCACGATATGGACGGCAACGCCTACCCCGTCTGGTCTATCGCTTGCAGTCTCGGCGAGGACGCGGTGACCCCGTACTGGGGCGACCTGCCACGCCGCAACATGCGCCCGTTCAACGCAGCCGGGATTCGCCCGACGCCGGCACTCGCCGACTGACACGTCTACCCGCCGGCGAAGCACAGCACCATGCCGTCGCTGGTGACAAGGAACAGCCGTCCGTTCGCGGCGGCCATGCCGTCGAAGACGGGGACAGACTCGAGTTCGTATTCCGCCAGTCTCTCTCCGTCCGACGCGGATACAGCCCAGAGCAGCGCGCCCTTTCGCCCTTCGAGGGCGGCGATCTGTTCGTCAAGCTGCGTCCGAAGCTCCGCGTCGCTCAGGCTCCGGTAGACTTGCTCCTCATCCACCACATCGGGCGGACCGGCGATGAAGAGCGTCTCATCCGCGAGCAGTATGGCCCGCACGTGAAGCGGGATCTCGTGGGACCAGTCGTGCTCGACCACGAAGGGGAGGACGGGCTTCCTGCGCCTCTTGACACCCTTGAACCTCAGCGCGCCCGCGAACTTGCCCTCTGCGGGCTGAGCGCCCTCAACGGTACCGTCGTTCTGGTTTCCGGAGCCATCGGCGGCTTTTCCCTCCTCGAAGGAGTAGTGGAGGACCAAAGCCGCATCCGCGGCGGCCGTCTCCTGAGGAGAAGCGTGGTGCTTCTCCACCTCGGCGGCGGTCAGGGCGCCGTCGTAGATTCTCACCTCATCAATGAGGCCCTTGAGGCCCAAGGGGGGGGTGTAGTCGCCGGCGGCTCCGCCCTCGTCCGCGCCGATCTCCATCGGCTCGTGTGGGTCACCCGCGATGAACCCGGATGCCTCAGCCGAGCCGGAGAGCTTGCCGTTCACATAGATCTGGAGCTGCTTGTCGGCGGTCAACACGCCTGCCAGGTGAACCCATTCGCCCACCACGTCCTCGTCCGCGCCCACCGCACTGACTTCCTTGTCAACGCGTATCGCGAACTGAGGCTTCCCGCCTTTCAGGTAAAGCGCATACCCGTGCGAGCCCGCGCCTCTGGCCAGTACCACGCCGTCGCCATCGGTTGCCCTCACCCATGCCTCAACAGCAATGGGTCTGTTCGCCGGATTGAGGCTCTCGGAGTTCTCGACCATCACGCAGGACCCTGAGGCCCTTCTCGCCGGCCTCTGCACCTCCGGGAGTTCCCTGCTCGCGGCAAAGAGGTGGTACTCCAGCGGCGTTGTCCATTTGAAGTACTTCGGCTTGCGTCCGAAGCCGTAGACCGAGGCATCATCAAAGACGAGGATCCGGCCAGCGGGCGCGACCTTCCCGGCGAGGTAGTAGCCGCCCGCCCCGGAAGCCATGCTCCGACCCCAGACCCAGTACGAGCGGTGCCACCAGGTGTCGTCCAGGAAGCCGGTGGGGGAGAACAGGTGCACGTTCTCGCCGTGCTGCTGGGTCACCTCCGTGTAGGCGATCTTCTGCCGCCCCCCCTCCAGGTCAAAGGGCAGGGATCGCATGTAGACGTTCTGCCCGTCGCTCGACAGGATGTCCGGCAGCGCGACGGTCATATTCAGGCCCTTGACGTACATCTGGAGGTTCTCGCCGGTCTCCGGGTCGCGGTCATCCAGAATGGTCTCGGACAGCTTCTGGCCCGTCTTCGGGTCCAGCCGCAGCAGGCGCAGGCCGCCGTCGAGGAACATTGACCTGCCGGCTACGCAGTAGGCGACATCGTCCTGCACCAGCACGCTGCCGTGCACGGGCCAGACCGATTCCACCTGCTCGAACGCCGTCAGTCGCCGGTCCTCCGGCGCCGCGCGGAAACGCCAGATCAGCTCGCCGTCGCCGGCGCGGATACAGTAGACCCAGCCGTCGGCCGACCCGAACAGCGCCCGGCCCTCGTAGATCGTCGGCGGCGAGTCAACTCGCCCGCCGGCGGCGTAGCTCCACAGCCGCTTGCCGTCCGTTGGATCCAGCGCGTGGACCGTGTGCGTGTCCACGGACGCGACGAAGAGCCGGTCCCCGGCGATGACCACAGTGCTGAGTTTGCCGCCCAGCTCGGCCTCCCACGCGCGCGCCAGGTTCACAGGAAGGGACTGCGTGGTCCTGCCGCTCCTGGCCGAATCGTGACGGTAGGTGGGCCACTCATTCGGCGAGGCGGACGCTCCCGCTATCTCCTGGCCGTAGGCCGGGCCGCGCTCCAGTCGCCCCTCATCGGGCACCTCACGCGGGATCTGGTGCGTCGCCGATGCCGGAGCGAGGGCGTTGAATCCGTACTGCTTCGCCTCCATGTAGCAGGCGCAAGAATGGGCCGGGGCGTAGATAAGCCCGTTGCAGGGCATTATCCCGTAAAGGCATCCGCCCCGAACCCAGTGGTGCGGAATCCAGTGATTCGCCTGGATGTCGAGGAACTCGATGCCCGTCCGCGACATAAGGAGGTAGCGGTCCGTCGCCTTGCCTCGGTAGCATCGGTGATGGAACCAGTAGGTCTCGAGATCGGGCGGGAACTCGTTCTTAACCTCGCCCGTCAGGGGGTCCCGCCCGGTGAACACTCCCGAGTATCCACCTTGCGTCGTTGCGCCGGTCCACACCAGCCCGCCCGCAACCAGGATATCCTCCGGCGACTGGTAGCCCGAGGGCGGGTGCTCAGCGGCCCACAGGGTCTCGCCGGTCTGGAGCGAGAGCGCGGTCATAGAGTTGTCGGCGCCATAGTGCGGGACCATGGTCTCCCCGCCGGAGAAGAGGACGACGTCCTGGTAGAGCACCAACGTCGGCGCGAACCAGGTCCGGATGGTGGACCAGCAGGCCAGCGGGGCCGAGGTCCAGAGTTCGTCGCCGCTCTTGCGATCCAGGCAGACGACCTTCTCGCCGTCGTGGAAGAGGACGCGCTCCCCGTCGGCGGCCAGGGTCAGGGGGACCACTCGTTGTGCCTTGCGCCAGAGGACCTGCCCGGTGTCGGCCTGAACGGCCATAACCCACCTCTCCGGCGCGTCCCATGCCCTTTCGCGCGCGTCGAGCTTGACGTCATCCACGCTCTCGTAGCCGGCCTCGGCGCTCTCCTGCGCCGTCGCAGCGCCGTTGACGAGCAGGAAGAGCACGCCGTCGGAGGCGATGACCTCTTCGGTGGCCTGGCTGCCCGGGTAGGTGCGGACGGTCTCGCCCGTCGCGGCGTCCAGCGCGGTGAGCGGAGCGTCAATGCCGAGCGTGACGTACACCCTGTCCCCCACGGCGACCAGGCGGCGCGGAAGCTGGGCGGGCCCGCTCTTGAGCGGCCAGAGATGGGTATGCCACTGGGCGATGGGCCGCTTCCACAGGATGGTGCCGTTGAAGGCGTCCCGCGCGATGAGAGTCCAACTCGGTGGCAACTCGATGGCGGCGGTCGGCCCCTCGTCGAAGATGTAGAAGATGCGCCCGCCCGCCGATACCAGCGCGCTCATGCTGGCCATGTGGTCGTGATGCCGCGCCCATCGCGGGCTGCCGACCCACTGCATGCGGCGGGGCGGGCCGATGACCGAATCGTGGGCCACGGCGTTGCCGCCGGCGTCATGCAGGTAGTGTGTCCACTCGTCAATCTCCTCAGGCCGCGGCTTGACCGTCTTCCTCCACTTGCCAGCCCTCTTGACGTAAGCCACCCCGTCGGGCGCCAGGACGCGCAGCACCTCCGCGGTCCGGACCTCGCCGAGGTCCTCGGACACGAGCAGGTTGACCAGGTTGTCTACGTAGGGCAAGCGATCTCCTATGCACCGGTCAACCGAGACCTTCCCGTACAGCCCCAGCGACCGGATGTGCTCACGAGCCGCCTCGACGTTGTCCGCGCTTGCGTCCAGGCCATGCACCAGGAAGCTGTCATTGAGCCGCAGCGCCGCCGTCAGCCTCCCGTCCCCGCAGCCGACGTGGACGATGAGGCCGCCCTTGACACCGCTGGCATCAATGATCTCCCTGGCCGACGCCTGACGCGCATCGTCCGCGGCGCGCAGCCAGCCGACTGCCAACGCGCACGCCCCCGTCAGCACCACCAGACGCACGATCTTGGTTGCGTTCTTCACAGTTGCACCCCCTGTGACGAGACTGACCTCTCCGCAAGTCAGCAAGCAGTCAAGCGCTTCGTCGCGCTCTGCGAGCCAGGCCGCACTGCGGCCGATGTCAGTCAAGCTTGCTGACGACGATGTTGTCCACGTAGACGGGCGCGCCCTGACCGCGGTGGCGCAGACCGATGCCCTTTGCTGCTCGCTGCGCGTGCCGGAAAAGGCCGCCGCTCTCGGAATCGGCCGTGTCCTCGCCGCCGTAGTAGTCGAATACGCCCCTGGAAATATCGAGCACAAACCGGGCCTGTCCCCAGAGCCCGTACTTCCATTGCGCGAAGTGCGTCCACTTGGCCTCCTCCGTGTAGTAGCTCAGGAAGCCCTGTATCCAGTGGATGTAGGGGCCGATGTCTCCGGTATAGTACGAGGTTTTGCGCCGCTCGGGATCGTTCTTCTCGAAGTCCCCCAGCGTGACGAACAGAAGGCCTGGTTGCCCGGACGGCACGTAGCAGTCGAGTTCCACTTCCAGGCGACCTTCCACGGGTGCCTCGAACATCCGGAAGACGTACTCGCCCGCTTCCAGCTTCAGCACCTTGTTGTCCGGCGCCAGCACCGGCTTGCCGCCCTCGGCATCATCGGCGGCGACCGCAGGCCCCAGGTCGCCTACCTCCCACCCAGGAGGCAGTGCGCCCACTTGCGCTGATTCAAAGTCCTCCTCAAAGAGCACGGTCCGCCTCTGCGCGGGCGCCACCTGTCGGTCCCGCTTCACCGCCTTCGGAAGCTCGTGACGCTCCGACGGAGGCAGGTCGGGCGCGTAGAGGTCCGCGGTCTTCCGGTACACGCGGACCCAGTCAACGTCCATGCTCACGCCGTCCATCACGTCCAGGCTCACCCCATCGCGCTTGAGGTGGTGCTGCATAATGACCGTGCTCAGCCGCACGTCCGCGGGAGCGTGGCATTTCGGGTTCTCGAGCACCCGCACCGGCTCGCCATCGAAGTACCAGATGACGAGTTCCTCGTTCCACTCCACCCCGTACACGTGGAAGTCCTCATCGAGGTCCGTGGCGGCCTCCCACCGCTTCCCCGTGGAGTGCAGCTCGGCTTGGTCCAGCCATTCGGGGTACACGTAATAGTGGAGCGTCATAGCCACTTCGCGCGGAGTGTGACCCTCATTGATGTCAATCTCGAAGTGAGGCCGCTCGGGGTAGCGCCCCCAAGGACGGTACAGCCAGAAGGCGTTGTTCAGATAGCGCCCGTATCGCAGGCGGGCCTCGAAGTAGCCGTACTGTTGCGTGAAGTCCCTGGTCCAGATGTGGGCTGTTGACCACTGCTTGCCCCCGCGCGGTGGGTCCTCTTTCTTCGTCACCTGGTGCAGGAGGCCGTCTTTCACCACGTTGTTCTCCGGCCAGCGGCCTTCCAGACGGTGGCCTCCCCTGATTGAGGCCTGCGACTCCCACAGCTCGAGGCTCAGAGCCTCGCCGTCGAACTCATCATTGAAGGTCGTCTCCCACCGGGCGTGAGTTGGCGGATCCGCCTGTAACGGCAGCGACGGCCACAGCAGAAGCATTGACACCAGGCTGCCGACGCCAGGGGCACAGAGCCGGTACGATGCGCTGCTGATGCTCGCCCTCGACGAATGGCGCCTCGTCTCTGCCACTGCTGGTCTCCTCACGATCCTGGCCTCGTTCTCATCCTGGGCTGTGACAGGGGAGTGGGGGGGGGGGCGGCGGCCCCCCCCCCCGGCGGGGGCGCACTACGACCCGGCGC
>CBFDBV010000011.1:0-25222 GCA_965603135.1 uncultured bacterium | reverse complement strand
CACGGACGCAGCCTGGAGCAATGTGGCCGGATACGAAGAGGGTGACACGGCCTACGTCGAGCTGACCGATGCAGACGAGAATGAGAACTCCGGCGCGGCGGAGACTGTCTGGGTGAATGTCAGCGAGGACACCAGCACCGACAGCGAGTGGGTAGGCCTGACGGAGACCGGCAACGACACCGGCGTCTTCCGCGGCCAGATAGACACGTTGGGTGCCGCCGGGGGCGTAGGTGACGGCACCCTGAACGTCATCTCAGGTTCGGACGGCAACGTCATCACTGTCACTTACGACGACCCCGACGGCGGAGGCGACTCGTCGAGCGACACTGCGCTGGTGACGGACACGGTGTCGCCCGCGCCGGTGGGCGCCGGTCAGCTCATCGTCACCCTCAGCACCGACGGCGTCGCGGCGACCCTGAACTGGGGTGCCTACGACGAGGCCGCCCAGATTGACGTCGCCGGCTACAATATCTATCAGGATACGGTCACCTTCGCCGACACGACGGGGATGACGCCGGTGGCTACCATCGGGGCTGGCACCCAGGCGACGACGATCACCGGTCTGACGGTCGGTGTGGAGTACTTCTTCGCGGTGGGGCCCTACGACTCGGTTCCGAACGAGGACACGAACGTGAACGACGCCACCGCCGGGGCCACTGCGGACGTTAACCCGCCGTATCTGGAGAACGAGGCCCCGGCGCCCGGCGCCGCGGGAGTGCCCTTCGACACCGACCTGGCGTTCGACATCAGCGATGACGGCAGCGGCGTGGACCAGAGCACGATAGTGGTGGAGGTCAACGGGGTTGACGTGACAGCCGACTGCACCATCGCGGCCAAGGGCGATGCACACGTGGGCGTGAGCTACGACCCGACCGTGGACTTCGGCTACAACCAGACGGTCACCGTGCACGTAGTGGCCGAGGACGACTCGAACAACGAGATGGACGCGACCTACCAGTTCGATACTGTCACCGATACGCAGGCGCCGCAGGTCACGCAGAAGGACTTCAGCGCCACCGAGGGCTGGGTCAGCTTCCACCTCACCGACGACATATCGGGTGTGTACACGCCGACTATCGCGTTCACGATAGGCGGCACCGATGTGACGGCCGACTGCACGATAGACGACACCGACCCACTGGATGTCTCGGTGCTCTACACCGCGACGGCCGGGTGGGCGTACAACGTGCAGCTCGACTTCGCGGTGACGTGCAGCGACGTCGCGGGCAACGACATTGATCCTGCGGAGGAGTGGTCAGAGCAGTCGCAAACCGATGCCACCGATCCGCAGATAGATCAGTTCAATCCCGCGGACGGCGCCACGGACGTCTCCGTAGCCACGGACATCTCGTGCCGCGTGAGGGACAGCAATTCGGGCGTGGACCAGAGTTCGGTGACGATGACCGTGGAGGGTGAGGACGTCACGGGCGACCTGGCCTTCAAGGCTCTGGATGATAAGGGCGTGGGCTCGCTGGAGGTGACCTACACGCCGCCGGCAGACCTGGCGTGGGAGACGGAGATAAACGTCCACGTGGAGGCGGCAGATGATGTCGGCAACACCGCGACGGCGGACTGGAGCTTCACCACCGAGGCGCAGCCAACCTTCACGATCAGCGGTGAGACCACGGATGCCGATGGGGACGCGCTGGTGGGGGTTCAGGTGACGGCGGACGGTCAGAGTGTGCTGAGCGACGGGAACGGCGTCTACCGGATCACCGGCCTGCTGGCCGAAACCTACACGGTTACGCCGACCAAGGACGAGTACGACTTCACGCCTACCTCGAGCCAGCAGACGGTGGGGCCGTCGCAGCAGCACGTTGACTTCGTCGGCACGCTCCGCACCTACTCGATAAGCGGAAACGTGAGCGTGGAGGGCACCGGCTTGGCGGGCGTCGAGGTGACCGACGGTACGCGCACCGCCACGACCGACGCCAACGGTGACTACACGCTCGCAGGCATGCCTAATGGCACTTACTCGGTCACCTGCAACGAGGACCTCGATGGCGACGGCCACTCCGACTATCGCTACACGCCGGGCTCGCAGACGGTGAACGTGGAAGGCGCAGCCGTGACCGACGTGGACTTCACCGCGGCGGCGACGACCTACACTGTGTCGGGCACGATCAGCGACAGCTCGGGCGACCGCATCGCGGGCGTCACGGTGACGGCCGCGGAGGTGGGGGCTGCTGCCGCGGGCAAGCAACTGAGCGCGGTGACCAACGAGGCGGGCCGCTATACGATAGCCGGTGTGACAGCCTCGACCGTGGAACTGACGCCGGCCAAGAGCGGACTGGCCTTAGATCCCGAGACGCTCCAGGCTACGGTGCCGCCCAACTCCACTGACAACGACTTCGTCGCATACACTGAGTTCACTCACAGCTTCCCTGCCGGGTTGAACATGCTGGGTGTGCCGTGCACACCGCCCGCCGGGCGAGAGGAAGCCCGTCGCGTGTTCGGGACCACGAGCGTCGCGCGGTGGGATGTCGCGGCGTCGCCGCCGCAATACGTCACCGCCGAGGACAACCCGGGCCACCCCGAGATGCAGGTGCGCCCGGGCGCGGGCTTCTTCGTCAACTTCGCCGCGGCGACGGACCTGGTGATACCCGGCGACCCGGTACCCGATGGCGGGACCTTCAGCCTGAGCCTCGACGTGGGCTGGAACATGCTGGCGAATATGTATGAGACCGCCCTGCCACTGCGCAACGTCAATGCGGTGGCCGGCGGCGAGATCCGGCCCTTCGCGTTCGTCTACGACAACGTGACCGGCAGTTACCTGATGGTGTCGCGCGAGCCGGCGCTGAACGCCGCACGCAACTACCTGGAGGCGTGGGAAGGCGCCTGGTTCCGCGCAGTGGGCACCGGGACCTCGGTGATCGTGACTGAACCCGGCGCGGTCGCAAGTGCCGCGCTGGTCTCCGGCGCCGATGCAGGCGCGAAGGTGGCGAAAGGCGGCTGGCTGGTGCCCATCGTTGCACAGGCCGCGGGTCGTGCCGATCTGACGACCCTCGCCGGTGTCGGCAGCGGCGATGACGCCTGCGGCTACGTGGTGCACAATCCGCCCAGGGCGCCCAGCAGCGTGGACGTCTACTTCACCACCAAGTCGGGCAAGCGCCTGGCGCATGACGTGCGCGCCCAGAGCACCGGCAGCACCGTGTGGCCCTTCGTGGTTGAGACTGATCTGCCTCAGACCACGGTGCAGGTATCGCTGCCGGATCTTAGCTCGGTGCCCAATGACCTGGCCGTCTACCTGGTGGATGTTGACGCCGAGCGGCGGATGTACGCGCGCACGCTGCCCGGCTACAGCTTCACCTCAGCCGAGGACGGGGCGAAGCGGCACTTCGAGCTGGTGATCGAGCCGCGCGGCACGGACAACCTGGTCATCAAGAGCGCGTCCGTGCAGTTGGCGCAGGCCGGCGCCGTAGTGACCTACGAGGTGACCAAGTCCTGCCAGGTCAGCATCGAGGTGCTCAACATCGCCGGCCGCGGTATCCGGCACCTGGTGACGGACAAGGCAGCAACGGCCGGGCACGGCGAGCAGGTCTGGAACCTGCGCAGCGACAGCGGGACCATGGCCCCCAGCGGTGCGTACCTGGTGAAGATCGCGGCCACGGCCGAGAACGGTCAGCGAGTGCAGGCACTCCGAACGCTGCAGGTGACGCGGTAAGCGCCGCGAGGTGCGTACTAGTTGCGTCGGCGTCATTCATTGAAGAGGTGACGTAGCAATGTTGAAGGTCAAAAGGTGCGTCGGGTGGACGGTAGTTGTCGGCGTCGTAATCGGTGCGTTAGTGGTGGCCGGCTGTGGTGGCGGAGGTGATGGAGGTGGGGAGGAGCCTGCGGCGGAGACCGGGTCAGTCAATGGCACCCTGGTGCACGCGGGGACCGGGCTGCCTCTGGGCGGCATCGAGGTCGCCGCGGGCGGCGTTACGACTACGACCGCCGACGATGGGAGCTTCACGCTCACCGGCGTCCCGGTGGGCACGCAGACGCTGACTGTCACCCCGGACCCGAATCGGGACTTGGCGCTTCCGCCCCTTCCGGCGGGTGCAGACCAGGTGGATGTCACAGAGGGGGATACTACGCAGCTTGAAGCTCCGATCTTGCTCATAGACGCGCCCGACCTGCCGCCGAACCCACCCTCCTAGTGCGGTACGGCGCAGGCTCCGAGCGCGTGTGTGCTGGCTGATGCGGCGCCGCCCTTGCTATGGGGCGGCGCTGCGTGTACCACAGACAAGGCGGCGTAGAGCCATGATGACGGTGGGCAACCCGAGTCACATGCGATGGCCGATCAAGGCTGGCCTGGCGCTGGCGCTAGTGCTTGTCGCCGGCGCGGCCTGGGCCGACTGGCCGATGTTCCGCCTCGACGCCGTGCACAGCGGCCTCATTCCCGACGGCAGCCTGGGTGAGCTGACCGAGCAGTGGGCGACGCCGCTGGGCGACAGTGTTGACAGCTCGCCTGCGGTCTCCGGCGGCGTAGTCTACGTGGGGACCTCGGAGGGCGACATGTGTGCGGTGAGCGCCGGTGACGGGGCGGAGATCTGGCGCTACCGGACCGGTGGCGCCATCGTCTCCTCGCCCGCGGTTGTCGGCGGCCTGGTCCTGTTCGGATCGGTGGACCGCTTCCTCTACGCGGTCAACGCTGCGACCGGCCAGCTCGCGTGGAAGTACCGGACCTACGGCTCCATCATAGCATCGCCGGCCTGCGACGAGGGCGTCGTCTACTTCGGCAGTATCGGGGGCCGGGTGTACGCCTGTTCGATCGCCGACGGCCGGGTCATCTGGCGCAGTGGCAAAGGAAGCGCCATCCAGGCCTCGCCGGCGGTTGCGGGGGGGCTGGTCTTCTGCGGCGATGAGGAGGGGAAGCTGCGGGCTCTGAGAGCAGCGGACGGGACCCAGGTCTGGGAGTATCAGGCTTCGGGGAAGGTAGTGGCCGGACCGGTCGTGGGTGATGAGGTCGTGATCTTCCTGATAATGAGTCCTACCCAGCTCCGCCCGCCGAAGATAGACCACATCATCGCGCTGCGCGGCGATAGCGGCGAGAAGGTCTGGGCCCAGAACGAGGCCCGGTCGGTGCTCTCAACTCCCGTCATAGCGGGCGACCGGGTCTACTTCGTGACCGTCGAGGGCTATCTCTCGCAGACCATGGTGCGCGCCGCCAGCGTGCATGACGGAAGCGAACTCTGGGAGAAGAGGAGGAAGACGAGAGGGAGGGCAGTCGGCGGCGTGGTCGACTCCTCCCCGATCCTCGTGGGGGACAAGCTGTGCTTCGGCTGTCACGATGGGAACCTGTACGTGATTGACACGGCGGAAGGCGATGTAGTGCGAAAGGTGCCGCTGGCCCAGAAGGTCTACTCGTCGCCTGCCTTCAGCGATGGGCGCATCTACATCGGCGCGGATGACGGGAAGCTGCATTGTCTCGAGTGACACTCCGGTCAAGTTGAGGCGAGGGTGGGGCCGCCGAAAGGCGGCCCTTGCGGTGTACGTGTCCCGGTACCGCGCGCGGCCGCACGCTCGTGGTCAGTTGCGCCTGGCAGGGGCAGCGGCTATAATGACTCAGCGGCTCGCGCAAGACAGGGCTTGCCGAGCGAGGGAATGTAGCAGATGAGCCACCGAGCGAGAGTGCTGGACCTGCGGCGGCCCGAGGACCTGCGGGCGGAGATGGTCGCCCTGGGAGTACACGCGAAGGCGACCGACCGCTTGGCCGACAAGGCGCAGTTCCGGCCCGTGCGGCTCGAGAATGTTGACGGGCGCGCGGCGGCGCTGCTGAAGCAGGAGATGCTGGCGCTGGGGGCCGATTGCGCGGTGCATCAGCGCGTGGCGGGCTTCAAGGCGGACCCGGCGGCGGTTGTACTGCTTGGGAGCCGGCGAGACTACGAGCGGCTGGCCGAGCGGCTGAAGGAGCAGCCGTTCGGCCTGGAGAGCGTGGGTCAAGAGGTGCTGGCGGCGGTTGCGGGCTTTGACCGGGTGGGAGTTGAGCCGCTACGCTGCGGTGACCGTGAGCTGCTCCTCGGAGAGCGGACGCTGGTGATGGGCATTATGAACATCACTCCTGACTCCTTCTCCGGGGACGGCCTGGGAGACGACGTGGCCGCTGCGCTGGAGCAGGCCCGGCGCTTCGTGGCAGAGGGTGCGGACATCCTCGACGTGGGCGGCGAATCCACGCGGCCCGGCAGCGAGGGGGTCAGCGTCGAGGAGGAACTCGAGCGCACGCTGCCGGTCGTGGAGGGCATCGCGCAGGAGCTTGGCTGCGTGGTGTCAATTGACACCACCAAGCCGGAGGTCGCGCGGCTGGCCGTGGCCGCCGGCGCGAGTATGATCAATGACGTCTACGGGTTGCGGGCGGATGGCATAATCGAGGTCCTCGCCGAGACAGGCGTGCCCGCGGTCATCATGCACATGCGGGGCGAGCCGCGGACGATGCAGGAGCAGCCGCACTACGATGACCTGATCGCCGACATCTACGGCTTCCTCGCCGAGCGGGTCGAGGCCGCGGTAGCCGGCGGCGTCGAGCGCAGCCAACTCCTCGTGGACCCGGGCATCGGCTTCGGCAAGACGGTGAATCACAACCTGGAGATCCTGCGCCGGCTGCGGGAGCTGAGGAGCCTCGGCCTGGGCGTGCTGATCGGCACCTCGCGCAAGTCCACGATAGGCAAGGTGTTGGACCTGCCTGCCGAGGAGCGCATCTTCGGCACCGCGGCGACCTGCGCGGTCGCCATCGCCAACGGGGCGGACGTCATCCGCGTGCACGACGTGGGAGAGATGAAGCAGGTCGCGCAGATGACCGACGCCATCACCGTGGGCTGGCGGGGAGAAGAGTGACGATCAGCGAAGAAAAACAAGCGCTACGCCGACGAATACTGAGCCTGCGCGATGCGTTGAGCGCCGATGACATCCGTGAGCGGAGCGCGCAGATTGCGCGGCGAGTCACCCAGTTGCAGTGCTATCGCGCGGCCCGCACGCGGTTGCTTTTTGCCAGCTTCGGCAGCGAGGTGCGCACCGATGCGCTGCTGGCGGAGACCCTGGCAAGCGAGGCCCGGCTGATCTTGCCCCGGGTGGCGCGCGGACGCGAGGAGTTGGCCTTGCACGAGGTCGTGGACCTCGATGCCGACCTTGCTCCCGGCGCCTGGGGCATCCCGGAGCCGATTGCGGAGCGCTGCCCCGAGAGGGCACTGAACGAGGTTGACTTTATACTCGTGCCCGGGGTGGCCTTCGACCGGCGAGGCGGGAGGCTGGGATACGGCGGCGGCTTCTACGACCGCATCTTGAGGGCGCGGCAAGACCTCATCACAGATGGCGCTGCGGTCGCTGTTGGATTTGCCTTGCAGATCGTGGACCGCGTCCCGCGCCATGAGGGTGACGTGCCGGTGCCTCTTGTGGTGACTGAGGACGAGGTTCTGGCAAGCGCAACCTGAAAGGAGAGTTGCTCAGTGGCGCGTGGAGATATCACACAAGCTCAGGGCGAGGAGTACCGCGACGAGGAAACCGGAGCGGTGGTGCGCCGGCTCACCGGTGATGGGTCAGACAACCACCACCTTTACTTCACCTCCACCTCCTTTGTGGGGGAGGGGGAGGCGGTGGTCTTCAGCTCCGACAGGTCGGGGAGTTCTCAGCTTTACATGCTGGAGGTGGGGAGCGGGAAGATAGTGCAACTGACGGAGGCCAAGGAGGCCAGCGGGTTACGAGCCTGCCTTGACCCGGGCGGGCGGCTGTTCTACTTCGAGGGGCCAGCCCTGAGGGTGCTCAGCCTGGATGTGCTCGATGAGCGGGAACTCTATCGCGTGCCCGAGGGCACCCGACCGGGCCTGCCCACGTGCACCGCGGACGGCGGCTACGTGGCCTTCGCGTATGTCGAAGACAGGGCGGTCAGCACGGAGACCGACAGGATATACTCGACGATGGCTGAGCGCTATTACCAGCGACCTGCGTCGGTGATTATGCGCGTGGACACGCAGAGCGGCGACGCCGTCGCCGCCTGGGGAGAGCACGCGTGGATCAGTCACGTGATCATCCATCCGCACCGGCCGGACCTGATTCTCTTTTGCCACGAGGGCGGCTCATCGGTCAAGCAGCGGATGTGGACGGTGGACCTGAGCGTGCGCGTCGGTCGCGAGGCCCAGCCGCTCTTCAAGCAGGAACACCGGGAGAGCTGCTGCCACGAGTACTTCACCCAGCAAGGCGAGGTCGGCTTCCAGTGCAACGTGGAATCCGAGGGCGAGGCGCTCTCCTTTAACTGCTTCGTGCGGCCGGACGGGACCTATCTGCGGCAGTTCCTGCTGCCCGGGCGACGTCCGGGGCACATGCAGTCGAACTCCGACAACACGCTCGTCGTCGGCGACCGCGGACACCTGGGGCCGGACGACGAAGAGGGCGGCAGGTACATGTCGCTGATGACACACGCCAACGGCCGCGCGCAGGTGCGCAGACTCTGCCGGCACGATACCTCGGGGACGCAGCAGATCGGCCATGCGCACCCGATCTTCAGTCCCGACGACCGGTGGGTGCTGTTCACCTCCGACGCTGGCGGGAAGTGCAACGTGTACATGGCTGACGTTACGAGCATCTGACAGGAGGGGTTGAGATGAAGATGGGGCAGCAGCCGGTCCTTCAGCTCGCGCTGGATTTCATCAACCTGAAGCAAGCCCTGCGGGCGGCGCGAGAGGCCGTGGCAGGTGGCGCTGCGTGGATCGAGGCTGGCACGCCGCTCATCAAGAGCGAGGGCCTCAATGCCGTGCGCGTGCTACGCGAGGAGTTCGGCGACCTCACGATAGTCGCCGACATGAAGATCATGGACGCAGGCCGGGTTGAGGTGGAGTCGGCGGCAAAGGCCGGAGCGGACGTGGTGACGGTGCTCGGAGCTGCCTCGGACTCGACCATCGCCGAGTGCGTGGAGGCGGGCGGTAACTACAACGCGCGGATACAGGTGGACCTCATTGAGGTCAGGGACCCGGTCGAGCGTGCGCTGCGCGCCCAGGAGCTGGGCGCCTCCATCGTCGGCGTGCACACGGCGATAGATGTGCAGATGACCGGAGGCGACCCGCTGGAGACGCTGCGATCAGTGGCCGAGGCGGTTGATGTCCCCATGGCGGTGGCGGGCGGCATCAACTCCGAGACGGCTGCGGAGGCTGTGAACGCGGGTGCGGATATCGTCATCGTCGGCGGGGCGATCACCAAGGCGCCCGATGCGCAGGAGGCAACGCAGGTCATTCTCGAAGCTATGCGGAGCGGAAGGCCCGTTGTCAGCGAGTTTTACAAGCGGGGTGGCGAGGAGCAGATCGCGGAGATCTTCGCGCGCTGCTCGGCGGCCAACGTGTCGGATGCAATGCACCGCAAGGGCTGGCTGCCGGGCATCCGGCCGCTGGCGCCAGGGATGCGCGTAGTAGGCCCGGCGCTGACCGTCTGGACGTACCCTGGTGACTGGGCGAAGCCCGTCGAGGCGATTGACCAGGCCCAGGAGGGCGCAGTGATAGTGGTGGATGTGAGGGGAGAGGGCCCTGCCATCTGGGGCGAGGAGGCCAGCAAGAGCTGCCTGTCGCGCGGCGTTGCGGGCATTGTCATCAACGGGGCGGCCCGTGATGCACGCGAGATAAAGGAGCTTGGCTTCCCGGCCTTTTGCGCGCTGACGGCACCGGCTGCGGGCGAGCCGAAGGGGATGGGGATGATCGGGGTGCCGCTCAAGATCGGGGAGATGGCGGTGCGCACCGGCGACTGGATCATAGCGGATGATGACGGGGTAGTCGTCGTGCCCAGGGAGCAGGTGGTGGAGATCGCCAACCGCGCGATGTCGGTGGTGGAGCGCGAAGCTCGTGAGAAGGCGGAGATCGAAGCCGGCAGCACGCTGGGACAGGTCACAGAACTCGGTCGCTGGGAGCAGGAAGGTGGCCCGGCCCTGAAGGGCTTCAAGCCGCATGGTCGTGAGGGGGGAGAGGAAGAGGAGGACGAAGAGGAGTGAGCGCGGACGGGGTTGAGGTCCTGGTGGTCGGCCCCGGGGCGATGGGCTGCCTGCACGCGGCGTGGCTGGCGAAGGGTGGCCTCAGCGTCGGACTGCTCGACCATCGGCCTGAGCGGGCGGCGCAGATTGATCGCGAAGGTGTGACCGTCGAGCGCGCGAGCGAGACCGTGGTCGTTCCCGTGCCGTGCAGGGCTTTCGCCTCAGGCTTCCGCTCCGTCCGGCTGGCGATCATCTTCGTCAAGGCGTACCACACGGAGGCCGCGGTCGAGGGCCTCCTGGGTGCGCTCGATGACAGCGCCAGTGTCTTGACCTTGCAGAACGGCCTGGGGAACTACGAGCGGATCGCCCGGTCTGTGCCCGCCGAGCAAGTCCTGGCGGGCGCAACCTCCAGCGGGGCGACCTTGCTCGGCGTGGGAAAGGTGCGCGAGGCCGGGAGAGGAACCATCCGGCTCGGCTCGCCCTTCGGCCGGCACCAGCGCGCGCAGCAGGCGGCGAAGACGCTATCGGGCGCGGGGCTGGCGTGCGAGGTCAGTGCGTCCGTGGACGAGGTGCTCTGGGAGAAGGCCGTCATCAATGCGGCGATCAACCCGCTGACGGCGCTGGAAGACGTGCGCAACGGGGAGCTGCTGGAGAGGGATGACCTGCGGGAGCCCCTGAGGGCGATCACTGAGGAGGCGGCGGGTGTTGCGGCCGCGATCGGCATCGAACTCCCCGAGGACATGGTGGCGGTCGTCGAGGGGGTCTGTCGGCAGACGGCGGAGAACCGGTCCTCGATGCTCCAGGACGTGGCCGCCGGGCGGCGGACCGAGATAGAACACATCTGCGGCGAGATCGCACGGCGGGCCGAGGAGGCGGGGATGAGCGCGCCGTGGTGCAGAGCCCTGACCCGCATGGTCGCGCAGCGCAGCCAGCCAGAGCGGCTGCACCGGGAGATGGACAGACTGCTGGGCCTGCCGACTGAGGCAGAAAGCGAGGAGAGCACGGAGCAGTGATCATCATCGGCGAGCTGATAAACGGCACGCGCAAAAGCATCAAAGCGGCGATCGAAAGCCGTGACGCGGAGTTCATCGCCAACCTGGCGCAACGCCAGGTGGAGGCGGGGGCCGACTACATTGACTGCAACCCGGGGACGGTGGGCGAGCGGGAGGTCGAGGACCTCAAGTGGCTGGTGGCGACCGTGCAGGAGGCCGTGGATGCCCCGCTGTCGCTGGATACGCCCAACGCGGATGCCCTGGCCTCCGCGCTCGACGTGTACGGCCAGCAGCAGCCGCCCATCATCAATTCAATAACGCTGGAGACGGAGCGCCTGGAGGCGCTGCTCCCGATCGTGAGCGGCGGTCAGGTGCGCGTGATCGCCCTTGCGCTGGACGATGCCGGTATGCCCAGCGCACCGGGGCAGCGCGAGGACATCGCGCTGCGGCTGGTGCAGGCGCTGGCGGAGGAGGGCATCGCCGACGAGGACATCTTCGTGGACCCGGTGATCCCGCCGCTGAGCACGGACCCGAGCTGCGGCGCGTGCATCCTGGGCGCCATCGCTGGCATCCGCGAGGGCGCGCCGGATTGTCACATCACCTGCGGGCTGAGCAACATCTCCTACGGCCTGCCGAACCGCGGGCTGCTGAACCGGACCTTCCTCGTCCAGGCCGTGGCGCACGGGCTCGACTCGGCCATCCTCGACCCGCTTGACCGGGAGCTTATGCAGACGGTGTACGCGGCGGAGGCCCTCGCGGGCCGGGACGAGTGGTGCGCCGGTTACATCGCGGCTCACCGCGAGGGCAAGCTGGACTGAGCGGCCGGGTGGTTCGTCGGGCGTCGGGGTCAATCGAGGGGTTCGAGCGCGGCGTCGTCGAAGAGCCCGTGGCCGACGGTGGCGCTGGAGGCGTACACGAGCACGGTGGCCGCCTCGGCGCCGGCAGGCGCCACGTTCTCGACTGTGATCTGCGCCCAGTCGTCGGCTTCAGTCAGCGACCTGGCGAAGTCGGCTACGCGCCGGGGGCCCTGCCAGAACTCCAGGTAGACGGCGAAGCCACCTGCCTCAAGCTCCAGGATCTTGACCCACGCGGAGGCCCGGTAGGTGACGCCGGGCTCTATCTTCACCGGCTGGCTGCGGAGGCCGTAGCTCACCTTCGGGTCGTCGTCGAGGATGGCCACGCAGGCAACGCCGGTGCGGGCGTCAGCGAGGGAGTACGCGGCGGCGCTGGGTGTGTGCCAGGCGGTCCAGCCGACGGGCAGGCCGGTGTCCTCGGCCACCTCCTCGAAGCTGGGCTGAACCAGGGCCTCCTCGGGCGGCTGCCCGGCTGCCATGAGTGCGGTGAGAGCGCAGAGAGACGCCGTGCTGAACGCAGACATAGGAACACTGCCCCAAGCGGCGGATAGTGGAAACGTGCAGAGGAGAGGTTCGCCGCAACTGCCCTATTGACCTACGAGGCTGAGACCAAGGAAAGCGCACCGAAGTTCGCTGCAAGAAAGCCGGAGCCCCAGATCAACACGTAGAGGCCGTTGGCAGTCCAGGCGAGGCGTGGCACGAAGCGGGGCAGGGCGCGGTGATAGGCGGCCAGGAGGGCTGCTGCGGCCGCGGCGATCGCGAGCTTGATACAGATGGCGCCCACCAGGCCCAGGTAATCGAGGGCGACGCGCATCATCGGGTTCGCCTCGCGCATCAGCCCCACGTGCAGAAGGAAAGCAGAGACGATAGCATCGGTGAGAGATAGCGCGATGAATACGGCCAACGGCGTCAGCAGAGACGAGCGCAAGCGCTGTTTCCGGTCGGCGTTGTCTGCGAGCGTCGGGTCGAGAGCGGCATCCTCGATTGTCATCGCTGCGGTGACCTCTGCGTGGGACGTTGTCCGTGCCTCTCACCTGCCACGGTGACAGTATACCACGCGGAGGGCAACGTGACCTTACGGGCCGGTAACGAGAAGGTCAAAGCTGCTCGGTCCAGCAACAGGTGAGGCAAATGCTTGCGGCGCGTTTTCACGGTGACAGGCGCGTTACCATCGAGCAGTTCCCCGATCCGGAGATTCAGAAGCCCGACGAGTGCCTGGTGCGGGTGATGGCCTGCGGCATCTGCGGCTCGGATAAGAGACTGTTCCTGGGCGACGAGCCGACAGAAGAGATCATGGGCCACGAGATGGCCGGCGAGATCATCGCGGTCGGTGACGGAGTCTCGCGCTTGAGAGTCGGCGACCGCGTAGTAGTCTTCAATCTGATTACCTGCGGGCAGTGCGCGTACTGCGCCCAGGGGCGCTTCACCTACTGCACCGACAAGCAGGGCTCCGTGAACGGGGGCTACGGGGAACTGCTGGTCGCGCCTGAGCGGAATCTGTGGCCGCTGCCCGACGACATCTCCTACGAGCGCGGATGCCTGTTCAGCGATGTCCTGGGCACGCCGCACAAGGCGCTCCGGCTGGCCGGCGTGGGCGAAGGCGACACGGTGGTCGTCTTCGGCTGCGGCCCCATAGGGCTGGCTGCCGCGCAGATAGCCGTCGCCAGGGGCGCTCGGGTTATGTCCGTGGATATGATTGACTATCGCCTGGAGGCGGCGGCGCGGATGGGCGCCGAGGTGACCGTCAACGCCGAGCGCGAGGACCCGACTGAGCGCGCCTTCGCCTGGACCAAGCTGGGCGCGGACTTCGCCTTTGACTGCACCGGCGATCCGTCCGCCCTGCTGTCCGCGCTGGAGACCGTGCGCCCCGGCGGCAGGACGACGCTCGTGGGCGCGAACCAGGGCATGCAGTTCAATCCCTGGCAGTGTCTGAGCAGCCGCGATGTGATGCTGGGCGGAACGTGGTATCTGCACCTCGAGGACTACTACGAATGCCTCCGACTGTATCGGACGACCGCGGTGGACCCGCTCCGCATCCTTACACATCAGGTTCCGCTCGAGGACATTGCGCGCGGCTTTGAGCTGTTCTGCGACCACAAGGATGGCTGCCTGAAGGTCGTCGTGCTCGTAGGCTTGAGGTGAGTGCGCTTGGTTCGCCCCTGGGTTGGCGGGCTGGGGATACTGCTTTGCGCGCTGGCGTGGCTGGGCGTGCTGGCGTGGCGGGCCGAGTTCAATCCCGCTGGCGTGTATGAGGGCCTGGCGCGAGCGGCGGCCGCCGCGCGCCTGGAGGGGATCGCGATAGCGTTGCACCTTGAGGCCGCGGACAGTTGCCGCGGCCAGGTGCATAAGTTGCGCGCACAGGGCACGTCGAGGGCCGAGCTGAAAGAGGCCCGCTGTGCGCTCGCCGACCAGCTCAAAGCGGCCGGCCTCATCCTGTGGCGTGAGGGCGAGGTGGGAGCCGCCTCGGGCTGCCTGGACGCGGCCGCCAAGGCGGCCCCGGAACGCCTCGACCTCAAGTGCCTGCTGATACACGCGCGCGTAGAGACCGGGCAGGAGCCTGATCTGCGCCTGGCGCTGCTGCGGCTTGCCTACCGACACGACGCGGCATGTGCCCTCTACCTGCTGGGGCGCATGTTCCTCGAAGATGACAGGCCCGACGAGGCGACCGCCTATCTCGAGCGAGCAGCGGAGAAAGACCCGAGGCAGTCGCGCGCATCTTTGCTGCTGGCGGAGATGCAGTTGAGGCAGAACGACCGTGCAGGAGCGCTGGCGAGCGCGTCACAAGCCTACGACAACGCGCGAAGCCTGCGGGAGAGGCTGGCGGCGGCGGCGCTGATCGAGCGCGCCGGCGGCCGGGTGCCGCCGCGGGCCGCCCTGATAGCGGAAGCCTGCTGGCAGCGCTACCGCTACCTCGCGCTCACGCTGGCGGCGCTGGCGGTCTTCCTCTTTCATCCGGCCATCGGCGGTTTCGTGCGAAGACGCAGAGGGAAGCCTTAGCCGAGCGCGCTGCGCAGGGCCTCGTGCAGCTTCTCGGCGACGCGGGGGACGGCGTACTGCTGCAGTATGACCTCTCGCCCTTGCTCGGCCTTGCGTGCGGCATCCTCGGTGTCGGACAGCAGATGTCGAAGCGCTTCGGCCAGCGCCTCGGTGTCTCCCTCAGCGAAGACGAGGCCCCCGCCGGTTTCCTCGATCAGCCTGGGTATGTGGCCCGAGTCCGAGCCGATCACCGGCACGCCGCAGGCCAGGGCCTCGATGAGCACGCGGCCAAACTGCTCCTTCCAGCGGGGCGTGGTGCGCGAGGGAAGCACAAGCACGTCGAGCGCGTTGATGTACCTGGGAGCGGAGAGGTGCGGGACGCTGCCCACCAGCGCCACATGCCGGTCGGCCTGCGCTTTGCCCCGGGCCTGGAGCTGCTCGCGGAGCGGGCCATCGCCGACGAAGACGAGGCTGAAGTCCAGGCCGCCCGCGTCCCACAACAGCTCTGCTGCCCGCATCAGGTCCATGACGCCCTTCGCCTCGGACAGGCGTCCGACGAAGCCCACTGCTCTGCCCTCAACTCTCATCTCCTGGCGCAGTTCGGGCTGAGGGTCGGGCCGGAACAGGTCCGTGTCAACGGGATAAGGCACGATGGCGACGCGGCCAGTGAAGTGCTTGAGTTCAAGCACCTGAGCACATTCCTCAGTGATGGGTGTGGCGAGAGACGCTGCGTCGAGCACTCGGCGTTCGACCGCAGAAAAGGGCCATGGATGGGACTTGACCAGGTTCTGGTTTGGGCAGACGGCCAACGGCACCCTCAGTCGCCGGCTTGCGCGCAGCGCCTGCCAAGCCGGGAGGCCGTAAGGTTCCTCGTCGAGATAAAGCAGGTCGGGCGCGAACTCGGCGAGCGCCGCCGCGAGGCCGCGATACAGATGCAGGCTTATCTGTCCGGCTCCCCACACTGGGAGGGCCTGAGACAGAAACTGCCCGCCCTCCAGCGGCTTGAAGTGCACCAGGCGACCCGTGGACGCACGCCACGCCTTCGGAGCCACCAGAAGCACTTCGGCATGCGGGCGCTTCGCCAGTTCGGCGTAGAGCCGCTGGTTGACGTCAACTGCGCACGCATGGCTGACAACAGCGACTTTCATCCTGGGCCCTCCGCAGCCTCCTCTTCCGCCCCCACGGCGCGCAGGAATACCCGCTCTATCTCCCTCGCCTGCCGGTCCCAGGAGAACTGCAACGAGCGTTGGTGCACCTCTTGACTCATCTTCTCCCGCAGAGCCGGGTCAGAGGCGAGCCGGTCCAGCTTCTCTGCTATGTCCCCGGGATTGCGCTGTACGAAGAAGCCGCTCACCTCGTCCGCGAGCAGAAGGTCCGCACCGCCCACACGCGTGCATACGAGCGGCAGTCCGCAGGCCGCAGCCTCGGGGAGCACCAGAGGCAGGCCCTCGGCCCTGCTCGGGAAGACAAAGCAATCCCCGGCGGCGTAATACGCTTCAGGACGATCGGTGGGTCGTACGAAGGTGACACGGTCGCCGATCCCGCGCGCATCGGCGTATTGTTGGAAGAAGGGCACATCGCCGCTGCCCACGATCAGCGCCTCGGCGGGCTGACGCATCAGGGAGAGCGCATCCAGCACAAAGAGCACGCCCTTGTCGAACCAGCGGCCGCCGAGGAAGAGCGGGACGAAATCCTCTTCGCGGAGGCCGAGTTCCGCACGCACGCGCTCCCGATGTTTGTCCCGGACCTTGAGATTGAAGACCTCGCGGTTGACGCCGTTGTTGGCCACCAGCACCTCCTCGGGCTTCAGAGCGTACTCGGTGACGTAATACTCGGCCAGCACCTTGGAAACCGCAATCAGCCGTCCTCGGCAACGCAGCGACGCTCGCCGCTCCAGAGCGATGACGATCGCCTCGCGCAGCGCGATCCACACACGCCCTAGCAGTCCCGGCGGCCGGTAGCGCCACTCGACCTCCCGTCGCACCCGCTGCCGCTCGCGTTGGCACGTGTGCGCCAGAGCGAAGTTCTGAACCAGTGTGTTGCCGCCCTGGGACAGCACCACGTCGTAGTTGCGCGGGCGGATCGCGACCGAGGAGGCGAGCACGAACCAGAGAGCGCGCATGCCCACGCTGCCCGGGATGCCACGCACGCGGTGGACCTCGATCCCCTCCAGAGGGATGTCCGCCACGCTGTAGCAGTACAGGTGGACCTCGTGGCTCTTGCTCAGGCGAGGGGCGAGTTCGGCGATGACGCGCTCCTGGCCGCCGCGCCTGTTGACCTCCTCGATGGCAATGGCGATCCTCAGCCGCTGCCGTTCGTGACTACCACGGTCCTTCATCGTGCGACGCTCCGGTCTGAGCCGGCCGCTGTCTCCGACGCGAGCCGCGCCTCTTCCTCGGCCGCTGCGATCTGAGGTAGACGCAACGCAACGCCCAGGAATATCCAGAAGAAGATACCCTCGGGCCAGGTGTACAGCGACGGGCCCGTGAGGAGCCTTGTGACCACGCCGAGGCACGCGGACATCAGCCCGATCGCCAGCCAACGATCTCGAGGGTCTTTCAGTTGTCGGTACGCGGAAAAGGCCCCGGAGCCCGCCGCGTACAACATCCACATATAGATCAGGAAGCCGGGCACACCCAGCTCCATCATAGCGCGCGCGAAGTCGTTCTCCACTCCTGGCAGATCCTCCACCGTCCTCTGCGCCACGCCCGCTTGCCGGATGAGCCGGCCGGCGCCGGTAGTGGTGTACAGGCCTGCCCCCAGGAAGTGAGTCTGCGAGAACTCGAGCGCGTTCTGAACGTGGTGGAAGATACGGTATCGCACGTACTCGCGCTCGGTGACGATGGTTGCCAGGCGCGTAATGACGCGCTGCTGCGTGATCCCGCTGATCTGTGTGCCCACAACGGCGAAGAGGATGGCCATTACCACGGCAATGCGCACGCCCCGCGTTAGCAGCAGTAGCAGGAGCAAGCCCACGGCCGTGCCTCCGACGGCCGTTCGCCCGCCGGTGATCAACATCGCCGCGGTGAAGATGCCGATGCCGACGATGGTCAGCAATTGGTGGGGCCTTCGGCGGTAGAAGTACCCTATGGCGCCCGCGCCCAGCAGGATCGCGCACGACATCCCGGCTGCCAGGTTGTGAGGCTGCACCATGGTGGAGGCCGGCCGCATCTCGGACTGATACTCCTTGGTCATGTAGCCGAACCGTGCGTAGTGCCTGAAGCCGGGGCCGAGCCTGTACAGATGCTCGTAGCCCACGTTGTACTGCACGATGGCGTACACGCCGATGGGGATGAGCACCACAAGTATGAACAGCGCCAGGCGCTCAACCTGCTTGCGCGTGCGCAAGTAGTCGTGAGTGAGCACGAAAAGCGGTATCCAGATCAGCCACGACCGAAGAGCCGCCAGGGCCATGATCTGGTTGCGCACCTGCACGTTGAACATCTCTGTTACGCACCAGGCCGCGAAGACCAGCGCCGCAGTGACGACCCGATGGCGCATAGATTCGCGGCGCTGACCCAGCACACTGAGCCAGCCCCACCGCAGCAGGCATATCGCGAGGAAGTAGTCCTTGAGGAGTTGTGTGTGCCAGCCGGGGCTGATGCCCTTGAGCAGCCCGTCAGTGCAGGCGACGAGAATGATGACCAGGATGCCGACCTCGATGGAGGCGATAGCCCCGATGGTCGCCGCGGCCGCAGCGGCGGCAATGAGCGCAGTGGCAGGGTTCTGCGTCACCGCAAGGGCGGCCACCCCCGCGCCCGTCGCCAACCCTACGGCCAACAGGACCGCGGCTATGATGGTATTCTGTCCACGTAGGGCGGGCTTCCAGCCCGCCACAAGCAGCCGCATCAGCTATTCCCTCGCCTGTTATCGCCGTCGCAACGCTGCTGGATCACGACCGCACCGCGCACCTCTGAGGAGAGTTGGCGGGCCTGGCCGCCTACGGGGGAGAGCGAGCAGGTTCAGGCCATGGGGCGTGCCGGCGTCCTGCTATTGTCCCCCCCCTTGGCGGGCTGGAAGTCCCCCTTACGCGGAGGGGGCTTGTGGCGTTCCCTCTCCGAGCACGAAAGCATGCGCCAGGGCGAGCGCGGCCAGAAGAAGACGATGATGGCCAACGCCCAGAAGCCCAGGGCAATCACAGTTGACATCGCCGGTGAGACCGACAGACCTGCCTCTTGCGCTCGGCTGAGCAGGTAGTTGCCCAGGCCCCATCGGTCCACAAGGCCAAAGTTCCACGCGCTGTCCAGACGCTGGGTGAACATTCCAGCCAGGTAACTGGGCGCGAAAGACAGCCCGAAGAGCAGCCAGCGCACAACGTCGGGAAGCAGCACCCAGACCGGGGCGATCAGGAGCATACAGAACGGCAGCATCCATAGCACATAGCGCGGGCCCACCGCGCCCCTGAAGCCCGCGTGCGGCATTATCATGAGCAGCGCCAGGCCGACGGCCACGAAGGTCGTGGCCCCGATACCAATAGCGCGTGCCCGCGACCCTCGGCGCCACAGGCACCACAGGCCCCACGGGGCGAGTATCAGTGCCGGGGTGAACCTGAGCAAGCTCTCAGGGCTCGACCATAGAGCCGTGCTGATGTTGCCAGGCCTCAGCCCCAGAGAGCGACGCTCGTCATTAACCGCGAAGATCGTCCCGTTGACCTCGACGCGCTCCAGACCCTCCGCGGAGTGACCCCACCGGCCCTCGATCCCGGGAATGGGAGTCAGCTTCCGGCTGTAAGCAGGGCGCAGCGGTCCGCCGTAGCAGCGGTCGTGATACCACAAGCCAGCCCCGCCGAAGAGCGCCAGCCCCAGGAGCAAGAGCGTCAGCTCTCCCCGCCGTGCCCGGCACATGAACCACACGACGACAATGAGCCCGGGGACCACGAACTCGTACCGTATCATTGCCGCGAGAGCTAACCCCGCACCCAGGCCGGCGGCGGCCCACCTCGCCCCGTTTTCCGGCGCGTGCTCGCGCCGACAGACCACCCACCAGATGGGCAGCAGGAGCAGGCAGGTGCCCATCGTCCGGGGCCCCGAACCGGCTCCATAGGCCCACCAGAGAGTGCCCAACGGCAGCAGCAACGCCAGACACGGCGGTTGAGCCTCGTGGCCGATGGCCTCGGCCATCAGATCGTAGACCAACACCGGGACCAACGCCGCGGCGGGCAAGGCGACGAGCACCTGGAACAGCACCAGGAGTACAGTGCACCGCGTGACGTAAGGGACATCGAGTCTGTGGCGCTCCCCCCCGTGCACCCGGGCGGCGTGGGGCTGAAGCCATCGGCTGACGATACTGACCGCGGGCCGAAGCACCCAGTAGATCGGCACCGCCACCATGGACTGGCCCGGAGGCATTCCTGAGTAGAAGTGCCCGTCGTGGTATGCGAGTTCTGTGTTCCCTGCCAGGTAATCGTCAATCGTGAGGGTGCCCTTCTCCACGATGGCCAGGGTCAGGGTCATTGTGCCGCGGGCCATGCCGTCGCCGACGAAGTCGTTGATGTGGAAGAGCAGGACGAAGTAGACGAAGAGGAAAAGCGCACCGCGTCTGACGATGATCTTGCAGCGCGCGCCGGCCGCCGGGGGGCGCTCGTGAACGGGCGCGGCCACTAGTGCGACCCCCCCTCGGCCCGGGAGTGGCTTCTCAGTCCCGGGGCCCCGTCACTGGGCTTTCGCAGGGCAACGCCCGAGTGAGACGCGCTGGCCCGACGGCATGTCTGAATGCCCGCGACGATGCCTCGCAGGCTCGCCCACCAGCATCGCACCGCGGCCAGCGGCCCGCGCGGCAGCGCCAGCAGCATCCGCAAGAGCCCCCAGCGACGGTCCTGGCCGACCAGCAGAGCAAATGGCAGAAAGCCCGCTCGGCCCACCGGCGACAGGTGCTTCCACATCACATACGCCCAGTCATGGGCGTCGGCGAAGACCTCCTGCGCCGAAGTGGAGGCCCGTGCGTGCCCGGACAGTCGTGGGGCCGGGTAGTGATCCACCGTCGCCAGCGGGTCGTATATCAATTTGCCCCCGTAGGCGCGCGCCGACAGGGACGCATCCGTGTCCGAGAAATGCGCCCCCACCAGGTTCGGGTCGAACCCGAGGACAGCCTCGCGCCGGAAGCTCATATTCGCGCCCTTCAGGTAGTCAACCTCGCGCGGATCATCGAAGCCGGGCTGATGGTGGTTGCCGGTCATCCTGCCGCACCACGTGAGACGCCCAACCACGGGCGCCGGCTCGGCCTCGATCGCGTCGCCCTGGTGCACGATGTCCCGCCCGCCTACCCCGACAACGCCGGGATCGTCGTAGTGGGAGAGGATGCGCTCCAGCCAGGTCGCGGTCGGTTGGCAGTCGTCGTCCGTGAAGCAGATGATCTCTCCGCGCGCCAGGGGCAGGCCGGCGTTGGTGGCCGCCACCTGGCCGGGCTCGCACACCTCCGCCAGCTCGACGCGCTGTGCGCAAGCTCCGGCCTGCTGCCGCCAGGCTGCCAGCGCCTCATGGCTAGCGCGGTCGCGGTCGCGCAATACCACCACGACCTGGTCGGGCACGCGCGACCCCCTGCACAGAGCGTCAAGCCCCGCCGCGAGGTCGTCGGGACGCTGAAAGCTGGGCACGATCACGGTGACAGTCATTGCCTCACGAGACCTTGAAAGTCCGTCACTTCGAGCTGGCCGCACGTTGCTCGGCTACGTCCAGGACGGTCCGCAGGAAGCGCCCGGTCCGGGACCCTGGGTCGCTGGCGACCTCTTCGGGCGTGCCTGCGGCGACTATGCGGCCGCCCTCCTCGCCCCCGCCCGGGCCCAGGTCAATGACGTGATCGGCGCGCTTGATGACATCGAGATTGTGCTCGATGACCAGGACACTGTTGCCCGCGTCCACGAGTTCGTCGAGCACCGTCAGGAGCTTCTCGATGTCCGCGAAATGCAGGCCGGTGGTGGGCTCGTCGAGCAGGTAGAGAGTGTGGCCGGTCTCAGGCTTGGCGAGTTCGCGCGCCAGCTTCACCCGCTGCGCCTCCCCGCCCGAGAGCGTGGTGGCGGGTTGGCCGAGCTTGAGATACTCGAGGCCGACGCTGTGCAGGGTCTGCAGAATCCGGGCCACCTTGGGCACGTTCTGGAACAGCTCCACCGCCTCGCTGACCGTCAGGTCCAGCACCTCGGCGATGTTCTTGCCCTTGTAGCGAATCTGGAGCGTCTCGCGATTGTAGCGGGTCCCACTGCACTGCTCGCACGGGACGTAGGCATCCGGAAGCATCTGCATCTCGACGGTGCGGGTGCCGGTGCCATCGCAGGCCGCACAGCGCCCGTCCGCCACGTTGAAGCTGAAGCGGCCCGCATCGTACCCGCGCATGCGAGCCTCCGGGACCTGGGCGAACAGCTCCCGGATCGGGCCGAAGACGCGCGAGTAGGTGGCCGGGTTGGAGCGCGGGGTCCGTCCGATCGGCTGCTGATCAATGCTGACGACCCGGTCGAGCGCCTGCCAGCCCTTGATATCGGCATGATCGCCGGGCGCGCCCAGGGATCCGTGCAGGCGCCTCCTGAGGGCCTTGTAGATGATCTCGTGCACCAGGGTGCTCTTGCCTGAGCCGGAGACGCCGGTCACGCAGGTGAGCGTCCCCAGCGGGATGCTTACATCAATGTCTTTGAGGTTGTACTGGGCCGCGCGGATGACCTGGAGTTGCTCGCCGTTTCCCTTGCGGCGCTCGGGCGGTAGGGGGACGCTGCGCCGGCCGGACAGATACGCGCCGGTGAGCGAGGCGGGGCTGGTCAGCAGCCCAGCCACGGTGCCGGAGAAGACGATCTGGCCGCCCCGAATGCCGGGGCCGGGGCCGAAGTCCGCCACGTGGTCCGCCCGGCGGATCGTCGCCGGATCGTGCTCGACCACGATGACCGTGTTGCCCAGGTCACGCAGGCGTTCGAGCACATCGAGCAGGCGCTCCTGGTCAACAGCGTGCAGGCCGATGCTGGGCTCATCGAGTATGTAGAGGATGCCTGCCAGGCCGGAGCCGAGCTGGGTTGCGAGCCGGATGCGCTGCGCCTCGCCCCCCGCCAGCGAGGGCGCGGTGCGATCCAGGCTGAGATACCCGACGCCGACCTCGCACATGAACCTGAGACGCGCGCGCACCTCGTCCACGAGTTCCTGACATACGACGGCTTCTGCGCCGCTGAGGGGCAGGTCGGCGAAGAACTCAGCGGCCTGTTCTACGGTCAGCCGGCAGAGTTGGGCGATGGACAGCCCCCCGACCAGCACGGAGCGGCTCTCGGGGCGCAGGCGATCGCCCTCGCACGCGGAGCATGCCATCGGCGCGAAGAAGCGGTCGTAGAACGCCCTTTGCCCGGCCGAGTGCGTCTGATCGTAGCGGCGCTGGCTGGCAGGCACGAGGCCCTCGAACTTCTTGGAGTACTCGAAGTGCTTCCCGGCGCGCGTAGCGTAGCTGAAGGTCAGCTCCTCATCGGAGCCGTAGAGGATGACCTCGCGCGCCCGGGCGGGCAGGTCGCGCCAGGGCGTGCTCAGGTCGAAGTCATAGTGCTCGGCCAGCCCCTCCAGCACGTGGCGCACGTGGCGCGTACGCACATCGCCGTAGATCTCCAGCGCGCCCTCCAGGATCGAGCGGCTCGGGTCGGTCACCAGGCGGTCCGGATCGAGACCGGCGGTAGTGCCCAGGCCCTGGCACTCGGGGCACATCCCGTGCGGGCTGTTGAAGGAGAACATCTGGGGGGTGAAGCGCGGATAGCTGATGCCGCAGCCCGGGCAGGTGAAGCGCGTGGACATCAGCAGGTCCTCGCCGTCCACCAGGCTGATGATGATACTGCCGTTGGCGTGCTTGAGGGCCATCTCCACCGAATCGGCCAGCCGCGAGCGTATCTCCGGGCGCACTACCAGGCGGTCAACGACGATCTCAAGGTCCTCGAACTGCTCGGGCGCATCCGGAAAGCCGCCGGAGATGTCGAGCATCTCCCCGTCAATGCGCACGCGCACGAAGCCCTGCCTGCGCGCCTCCCGCAGGAGCTCGGTTAGCGTCTGCTCCTCGGAGTGGTCCACGGGCGCCAGCACGAGGATGCGGCTGCCTTCATCGAGGGCCAGGGCGCGGTCAACGATCTGCTCGGGCGTGTTGGCCCTGACCGGCTGGCCGCAGCGGTAGCAGTGGGGCTCGCCCACACGCGCGTACAGCACCCGCAGATAGTCGTGAATCTCGGTGATCGTGGCCACGGTGGAGCGTTGGTTGCCTGATGCCGAGCGCTGGTCAATGGCGATGGCGGGCGAGAGGCCGTCAATGTGGTCCACGTCGGGCCGGCGCAGATCGTCGAAGAACTGCCGCGCGTAGGTGGACAGCGACTCCACGTAGCGCCGCTGTCCCTCGGCGTAGATGGTGTCGAAGGCCATCGAGGACTTGCCCGAGCCGCTCACGCCGCAGAAGACGATCAGGCGGCCGCGAGGCAGCTCAAGGTCCACGTTTGCCAGGTTGTGCTCCCTGGCCCCGTAGATTCGTATGTGCTCACCGTGCTCGGACATTCCGCTGCCCCAACCGATCGCATGCCGCTCTTGTGGGCGCCGAGACAGTACATTCTATCACCTCCGCAAGCGGCGGTCAACGCGTGTTGCGCCTGCGGAGGCTTGACACGGTGGGGGGTTTTTGCTATCCTGCCCTTGCCTTGGGCGCCCCACAGCAGTGGGATGCCGAGGGCGTTGCGTCACACAATCCGGCTGTTAGGGGTGAGGCCAGATCGAGAGGTCCTACCGAACCAATGAGCGCATACGTGCGCCGCGCGTGCGCGTAGTCTCAGACGAGGGCGAGCAGATAGGCATAATGCCTACCAGCCAGGCGGTGGAGGAAGCTCAGAGTCGGGGAATGGACCTGATCGAGGTAGCACCGAACGCCGACCCGCCGGTCTGCCGTATGATGGATCACGGCAAGTTCCGGTACGAGCAGCGCAAGAAGGCCAAAGAAGCGAAGAAGAAGTCGAAGCAGACCGAGGTCAAGTCCATCCGCGTCAGGCCGAACACCGACACGCACGATGTCGCCTTCAAGATGCGCAACGCCATCAAGTTTCTGAAGAAGGGGGACTTGGTGAAGTTCAACGTGATATTCCGTGGCCCGGAGCTTCGTCACAAGGAGATCGGGCGACAGCAGTTGCTGAAGTTCGTCGAAGGCTGCAGCGAGTTCGGCGACGTCGAGCAACCGCCTCGCATGGAGGGGCGCCGAATGACCATGCTGCTGCGCCCCAAGCCTACCAACTGACACACTCGAGAGCGAACACACCTGGTAGCCCTGCCGCCGACCGGGGCCCTTTTCCCGGTCGGCGAGTCTTCCGCGACACCAACGGCACTCACGCCGCATCGCGACCGGCGAGCGCCGGGCAGATAGGGGTAGTGCACCGTGCCTAAGATGAAGACCAAGAAGAGCGCGGCCAAGCGCTTCAAGAAAACCGGCGGCGGCAAGCTCCTGTACCGAGGCCAGGGGCAGAAGCACCTGGCGTCCAAGAAGAACCGCCAGCGCAA
>CBFDBV010000010.1:0-26949 GCA_965603135.1 uncultured bacterium | reverse complement strand
CTCATTGAGGCCGGATTCGACTGCTTGCAGCCGCTTGAGGTGAAGGCCGGGATGGACCTGGTGGCGCTCAAGGAGCAGTACGGGCAAGTTCTGGCGTTCATGGGCGGCATAGATGTGCGCAACATGGCTGCCGCGGACCCTCGGCCGATAGAGGACGAGATTCGGACGAAGGTCGGCATGGCCAAGCGCGGCGGCGGATACATCTATCATTCCGATCACTCTGTGCCTGACAACGTGAGCTTCGATCAGTATAAATATGTAATGGATTTGGTGCAGAAATATGGACAGTACTAGCGCAAGAAACGCGCCCGCATGCGTTGACAGGTAGAGTGCGTCGTGTATAATCACTCAAGTCGCGTGGCCGACGAGCGTGCCAGGCGGCTGGCGGCGCACGCAGGACGTGCTCTGCTGGAGCGCCACGGCGCTGAGCCGGCGGTGATATCGCGTGCCCCTGGCCGACTTGAGTTGTTCGGGGCGCACACGGACTACAATGAGGGCTTCGTGTGTGCCATCGCGATAGATCGGAGCGTGGTCGTCGCGGCTGCGGCGCGCGCCGACGAGGTGGTGCGTGTCTGGTCGGATGCGACCGACGAGGAGGCGGTCCTTGACATCAGCGGCCCCGAGGCGGGCCCGGCGGGCAAGTGGTGGGACTACCTGGCCGGGGTCATCTGGGCCCTGAGAGAGCGGGGCTGCCGCGTCGGGGGCGCGGACCTGGTGGTCCTGAGCGATGTTCCCATCGGCGGCGGGGTAGGGTCCTCGGCGGCGGTTGAGATCGCCTACGCGCTGGCGCTGGCCGCCCTGGCGGACCTTGACATCGAGGCCAAGGAACTCGGCCTGCTGTGTCAGCGCGCGGAGAACGAGTATGTCGGGATGCGCTGCGGCATCCTGGATCAGTTCACCTCGCTGCTGGGGCGGCGGGACCATGCCATGTGGCTGGACTGCCGCAGCCGGGAGCATCGCCTGGTGCCGATCAGGAGCCACGATGTGCGGTTTGTGGTGTGCGACACGCGCAAGCCGCGCGAGTTGGTGGATTCGGCTTACAACCAGCGTCGCGCTGAGTGCGAGGAGGCAGCGCGGCTGCTGGGAGTGAGGGCGCTGAGAGACGTTGACAGCGCCGCCCTGCGAGCGAAGCAGGACCTGCTGCCCGCCACGCTGCTCAAGCGCGCCCGGCACGTGGTGACCGAGAACGAGCGCGTGGCTGAGGGCGTCGCTTTGCTGGAGGCGGGGGATATTGCGGCGCTGGGCGAGGTCCTGGGTCGCATTCACGTCAGCCTGCGCGACGACTACGAGGTTAGCTGCCCGGAGCTGGAGGCGATGCGGGAGGCGGCGCTGGCGGCGCCAGGCTGCCACGGGGCCCGCATGGTCGGAGCGGGCTTCGGCGGCTGTGTCATCGCTCTCGTGGCTGCGGACACCATCGAGCGGTTCGCTGTCCAGGTGGGCGAGGAGTACGAGCGTGCAACTGCCCTGAAGCCCGAGATCTTCGCGACCCAGGCTGCCGAGGGCGCGGGGCTCTGCTCGGCAGCAGCTTAGCGGGCAAGTCGCCGAGGGCAAGCCCTCGGCTGGGGTGTAATGAGGCGTCAATCCGGGCAAGCGCTTGCGCTCGGAGCCGTGAGGGTTGCTCTTGTAGCCGCGGTTGGGAGTCAGTCAGATGGCACGCCGGGAAGAGGTCGAGGGCAAGCTTGCGAAGGTGCGCGCCTTCCTGCAAGAGCAGGAGCTGGACGCGGTGGTGCTCACCACCACGGCCAACTTCGCGTGGCTGACGGCGGGTGGGGACAACCACGTGGTGATGTGCTCGGAGACCGGCGTGGCGCCCCTGGTGGTCACGGCCGAGGGCCAGCATATGCTCACCAACAACATCGAGGCGCAGCGGTTCCAGGACGAGGAGCTCGACGACCTGCCCTTCGAGGTTCACTTCATGCAGTGGGACGAGGAGGACAGCGCGGCGATGCTGGGCTCGGTCGCGCCGGGGCGCGTGGGCACCGACGGCGGCTGGCCGCCGCACGCGGTGGACGTCGCTGACGCCTTCGCGCGGCTGCGCTGGCAGCTCATGGAGCCCGAGATCGAGCGCTACCGCGAGGTGGGGATGATTGCCTCCCACGCGCTCGCGGGAACCGGCCGGGAGATAGAGCCCGGGCAGACTGAGCACGAGATAGCGGGCCTGCTGGCCGGGAGGGTGCTCGCGGCTGGGGCTACCCCGGTGGTGGTGCTCATCGCGGTAGATGAGCGCATTGACAGGTATCGTCATCCGATCCCGACGGAGGCAAGGCTGAAGAGGCGCGCGATGTTGGTGCTGGGTGCGGTCAGGTGGGGCCTGGGCATCTCGGCGACGCGCATGGTGCATTTCGGCGGGCTACCCACTGAACTGCGCGAGAGGCACCAGGCGTGCTGCTACGTGGACGCGTGCTTCAACCTGGAGACGCGCCCGGGAGCCTCGGTCGCGGACATCTTCTCACGCGCCGTCAAAGCCTACGAGGAGAGCGGGTACGGCGAGGAGTGGAGGCTGCACCACCAGGGCGGGGCCACGGGCTACGCGCCGCGCGAGTACAAGGGCGGCTTCGACTGCGATGAGGTCGTCCTGGAGGACCAGGCCTTCGCCTGGAATCCGTCCATCACGGGGACGAAGTCCGAGGATACGATCCTGGCGCGCGCGGAGGGGACGGAGTTCCTGAGCCCAGCGGCGGGCTGGCCGACGCTTGAGGTCAGCTACGGTGAGACGAGGCTGCAACGGCCGGACATCTTAGTAAGATGACAGCGGGGTCGGGGATGCAGCGGCGATCGCAGCAGTGACCTGCGGCAACGCACACAGCTTCAAGGGCGGCGCTTGAGCCGCCGAGGGGTTGACCAAGTGCACTTGAAACGCCTGGAAATGCGAGGGTTCAAGACCTTCGCGCAACGCACGGAGATAGAGTTCGGCCCCGGCCTGACGGCGATCGTGGGTCCCAACGGCGTCGGCAAGAGCAACATCGCTGACGCCGTCGTGTGGGCCCTGGGCGAGCAGAGCCAGCGCGCCGTCCGCGCGCAGACCTCTCTGGATGTCATCTTCGCCGGGTCTGATACGCGCAGCCCCCTGGGCATGGCCGAAGTCCGCCTCGTGCTGGATAACGCCGATGAGATGCTGCCGATTGATTTCTCCGAGGTGGAAGTCTGCCGGCGCCTGTTCCGGACCGGCGAGAGTGAGTACGCGATCAACAACGCCCCCTGTCGTCTCCGCGACATCCACGATCTGTTCGTAGACACCGGCGTCGGCCAGCAGGCTTACTCGCTGGTGGGCCAGGGAGAGATAGATGCCATCCTCAGCGTCCGCTCCGAGGACCGACGCGAGCTGATAGAGGAGGTCGCCGGCATCGGTAAGTACCGCCGGCGGCGAAAGGAGGCGCAGCGGAAGCTCGACGACACGGAAGCGAACGTGCGCCGCGTCTCGGACATCATCTACGAGCTGACCTCCCAGCGCGAGCCGCTGGAGCAACAGGCGGTCAAGGCCCGCCAGTACAGAGAGTTGGACGGCTCGCTCCGGGAGCTGGAGCTTAAGCTGCTCGCCCTCGACTACCGGAAGCGGCGACATGAGCTGGGCAAGCTGGCCAACGACCAGCACGTGGGCGGCGCGGACCTCGAAGGTACGCGCTCGCAGTTGAGCCTGCTCGATGCCGAGAGCGAGCGCATAGCCGCGGACCTGCACAAGCTCGAGACCGAGCTGGAGCGCGTGCGCGAGCAGGCGCGCGAGGCCGAGCGTGAAGCCGAGCGAACCGAGCGCGCACACGCGGTCAGCACCGAGAAGCTGCGGGCGGCCCAGGAGCGCCTCGCCGAACTCGATGAGGCCAACGAGGACGACAACGGCCGCGAGCAGCAGTTGACCGAGCACCTCGGCCATCTCCGTGACCAGCAGGAGGAGGCCCGCGGGCTTGCAGACCAGGTGGGCGAGGAGCTGGCGGCCTTGCGGGAGGGCCTGGAGAAGCGCCAGGCCCAGCAGGAGGAGCAAGCAGAGCGCTTGAGGTCGCTCGAGCAGGAACACCAACAGTGCCTGCAAGTCGCGGCGGGTCACGAGCGTGAGGCGGAGGCGCTGGCGAGCATCCAGCAGGAGCTGCGCGAGCGCGTGCAACGGCTGGTGAGTCAGCGCGAGGTGCTGGAAAGCCGCCAACAGGAGGCGGAGGAAGGGCTCCTGGAGGTAAAGGCCCAGCGAGATCGGCTCGCGGCTCAGGTCGAGGAGGCCAGGCGCACGCTGGCCGAGCGGAGTCGCCAGCGGGAACTCCTGACGCGGACGCTGCGCGAACACCGGGCGAAGCGTGAGATACTCGCGGGCGCGGGCACGGCCGCCGAGGCGCGGCTGGCGCTGCTTGAGGAGTTGGAGCGCGGGCACGAGGGTTACAACGAGGCTGTGCGGCAGGTCCTGGCTGCCGCGCAGGCAGGGGAGTTGGTCGGCATCCAGGGCGTGGTGGGTGATGTCATCGAGGTGCCTGCCAGGTACGAGGTGGCGATCGAGGCGGCCCTGGGGGAGCGCCTCCAGTGGATCGTGGTCAACACGCAGGAGCAGGCGCTCGCCGCCGTGGATTATCTGCGATCCCACGGGGCTGGCTGCGCCACCTTCTTGCCGCTATCGTCGCTGTCAGCGGTGGCACCGCGCACGGCGACGCCGGCCGGGGAGGGCTGCATCGGCGTCGCTGCCAGGATGGTGCGCTCCGCTCGAGGGATGGCGTCGGTCGTCGAGCATCTCCTTGGTGACGCGCTGGTAATGCGGGACTTGCGCGGTGCCCTCAAGTACTCGCGGCGGCTGGGGTATCAGGCGCGGGCGGTCACGCTGGCCGGCGAGGTGATCGAGCGCAGCGGCGCGATCCGCGGCGGCGCGCTGGCGAAGGATGCGGCACAGCTCTTCGGGCGCAAGCGCGAGCTGGAGCAGGTCAGGGCTCACCTCGACGAGCTGAAGCGCTCGCTGGCCGCGACCTGGGAGTGTGAGGAGGGCCTGGAGCAGGCGGCCCAGGCGCTCGCCAGGCAAGTCGAGGAGATGAACGGCAGCGCGGGAGACATGCGAGCCGCGCTGTCCGAGCTTGACCGGGACCTGGTGCACCTGAGCGACCAGGCGCAGGTGGCACACCAGGCCGTGGCGGAGGTGGACGAGGAGACGGAGGCCTTGCAGGGCAAGCTCCAGGAGACCGTCCAGCGGGAAGAGCAGGCCAGGCGTGAGGCGGCTGAGGCCCGAGAGAACGGCGCAGCCGTGGAGGCCAGGATCGAGGCTGCCCGCGCCGAGCAGGGCTCGTCCGAGGAGTTGGAGCAGCAGCGCGCGGAGCTGGTTCAGAGGGAGGTTACGCTCGCCGAGCTGCGTGAGAAGGAGCGCTCCATTGAGGCGCTTGTTGAGCAGGCGACCGAGGAACTTGGGCGCCTGGGCCGGGAGAGAGAGGCGGCCAACGGGGCCGAGGAAAAGCTGCGCTCACAGGTGGGCGAGCTGTCGGACGAGCTTGAGCGTATGTCGGGCGAGCTGGCGCAGCAGCGTGGGCAAGCCGAGCAGCAGAGCGAGCTGGTGAATGAGCGCGTCTCCGCCGCCCGGGAGCTGCGTGACAAGAGCGACGAGCTTGAGACGAGCAGGCGCAAGCTCCGCCGCGTGCTGGAGGAGCAGCACGAACGGCTCCAGCACACGGAGATCTCGCTCACCCGGGAGCAAGCGCAGCTCGAACATATCGTGCAGCGCCTGGCCGACGTCTACGAGATCAAGCCCGAGCAGGCTGTCGCCGACCTGGGCGATGAGGAGATAGAGCGCCGGCAGCTCGCGCGGGAGGTCAATCGCCTGAAGCGCGAGATCCGCCAGCTCGGCCACGTGAACCTGAGCGCGATTGACGAGTGCGAGCGGCTGTCTGCTCGCGAGAGCTTCCTCAAGGAACAGCGCGACGACCTGGAGGCAGCACGGGAGGACCTGGTGGAGATCATAGAAGAGATAGACACGGCGGCCGAGCAGGAGTTCATGACCAGCTTCGAGCAGATCGCCGAGGCATTCAGCAGCACCTTCAGCCAGCTCTTCGGTGGCGGCAGCACTCAGCTCTTTCTGAGCGACCCGGGTAACCCGCTGGAGAGCGGCGTCGAAGTTGTCGCCCAGCCTCCGGGCAAGCGGCAGAAGAACCTGCTCTCGCTTTCAGGCGGCGAGCGGGCGATGACTGCGCTCGCTCTGCTCTTTGCTATGCTCAAGGTCAAGCCGAGCCCGTTCTGCGTGCTCGACGAGATAGACGCGGCGCTCGATGCCAGCAACACCGATCGGTTCGTGGACCTGCTGAAGGATTTCGCCGAGCGCTCGCAGTTCATCATCATCACGCACAACCCCCGCACCATGGAGGAGGCTGACCTCCTGCACGGGGTCACGATGCAGGAGCCTGGCGTCTCTGAGCGCATTTCGGTGGAGCTGCGGGAGGCGCAGAGGCAGGCGGAGGAGAGGACACGTGAGGAGCGCGCTCAGGCCGCCCAGGAGCCCTCTGAGGGCGAGCCGGTGGCCGAGATAGCCGGCTCCTAGCTCGTCCGACCGTACGGCAGAAGCGGGAAGCTGGATGCTCGAAGCTGGCGGAGGACATAGCGCCCCCCCAAGCTTGCCGGCTTCTGCCTGCGCCGCAGGCCGTTACCCGTTCCCAGCCTCCAGTTTCCAGCCTCCGCCGTGAGGAGGGTCGCATCTTGCTCAAAGGACTGTTGCGCCGCGCCGGCAATGTGCTGCGCGGTAGGCCGACCCTGGATGAGGACACGCGTGAGGAACTCGCGGCGGCGCTCATACAGGCGGACGTGAGTGTGGCCGTGGCGCTGGAGATGGTCGAGGAACTCCGCGACGAGGCGGAGGCGGGTCGCGTCAGCGAGCCGGAGGAACTGCTCGCCCTTCTGCGCGAGCAGGTCTTCGAAAGGCTCCAGCCCTACCAGGCGCCGCTCAACACCGGTGAGAAGGCGCCGACCACCATGCTGGTGCTGGGCGTCAACGGGGTCGGTAAGACCACCACCATCGCCAAGATCGCGTACTGGTACAAGTCGGCGGGCAACAAGGTGCTGCTGGTGGCGGGGGACACCTTCCGTGCCGCCGGCATCGAGCAGCTTCAGGAGTGGGGCAACCGCGTCGGCTGCGAGGTCATCGCGCAGGCTATGGGCGCCGACCCGGCGGCGGTGATGTACGACGGGATGCAGGCGGCACTCGCGCGCGGAGTGAACCTGGTCATCGCCGACACCGCCGGTCGGCTGCACACCAAGGTCAACCTGATGGAGGAGCTGGCCAAGATGGACCGCGTCATCGAGCGGGCCATCGGACGGCCCTCGGACGAGCGCCTGCTCGTCATTGACGCCAACACGGGGCAGAACGCGATCAACCAGGCTCGCGAGTTCAATGAGGCGATCGGCGTCACCGGCATCATCATCGCCAAGCTCGACAGCACCGCCAAGGGCGGGACGCTGCTGACCCTCACGCACGAGCTGGAGATACCGTTCAAGCTCGTCGGCATCGGTGAGAGACTCGAGGACATCGCCGTGTTCTCGGCCCGTGAGTTCGCCGACGGAATCGTCTAGGCCGGGCGGTGCACTGTCGCGGGCCGTCGCTGCGCGAAAGGGGAGGCTGGGATGCAGGGGTTCGCTGAACAGGCCGTGCAGGCCGCGCTCTCTGCCGGAGCCTCGTACGCCGATGCTCGGTTCGTCAGGCGCCGGGCAGAGAGCGTGCGGGTTAAGAACGGCTCCCCGGAGGCGCTGACCTCCGGACGGGATCGCGGGCTGGGAGTGCGCGTGATCGCCGACGGCGCGTGGGGGTTCGCCGCGACCGGGGAGCTCTGGCCGGCCGACGTCAGGACAACCGCGCGGCGGGCGGTGGAGCTGGCTCACGCTGCGGCAACCACGACGAGGGAGCCCGTCCGGCTCGCGGAGGTGGAGCCGGCTGTTGACGAGGTCCGCCCGCGGGTCGAGATTGACCCGGCGGATGTCCCGCTTGAGGATCGGCTGGCGCTGCTGCTGGCGTGCGACCGCGAGATGCAAAGAGAGGACCTCGCGGTCGCTGAGGGGTACGTCAACGTCGTCCGCGAGGAGCAGCAGTTTGTCAGCAGCCAGGGCGCCTGCGTCCATCAGGAGCGGGTGGAGACCGGAGCGGGCCTGGAGGCGACCGCGGCCAACGCGGCCGAGACGCAGAGGCGGTCGTACCCCGCCTCGCACGGTGGACAGATGATGGCGCGCGGCTACGAGGTCGTGCAGGAGCTTGGGCTCCTCGAGCACGCCGCCGAGATCGCCGAGCAGGCCGTCCGGCTGCTGGATGCGCCGCAGTGCCCCAGCGGGGAGATGGACGTGATCCTCACCGGCGGGCAGCTCGCCCTTCAGCTTCACGAGTCCTGCGGCCATCCCATCGAGCTGGATCGCGTCCTGGGCACTGAGGCCAGCTACGCCGGCACCAGCTTCCTGAGCCCGGACAAGCTCGGCAGCTTCCGCTACGGCTCCGAGCACGTGAACATCACGGCCGACGCCACGCTCGACGGAGGCCTGGGTTCGTTCGGCTACGATGACGAGGGAGTGCCCGCCCAGCGAGCGGACATCGTCAAGGACGGCATCTTCGTGGGCTATCTGACCTCGCGTGAGACCGCGGCCACGCTCGGCCTTCCCAGCAATGGCACGATGCGCGCGGACGGCTGGCAGCGGCTGCCGCTGATAAGGATGACCAACATCAACCTCGAGCCCGGTGATATGACGCTCCAGGAGATCATCGCCACCACCGAGCGCGGGGTAATGATGGCGAACAACCGGAGCTGGAGCATTGACGACAAGCGGCTCAACTTTCAGTTCGGCGCGGAGGTCGGGCGGCTGATTGAGGACGGGGAGATCGTCGGCATCGTCCGCAATCCGACGTACACCGGCATCACGCCGCAGTTCTGGAACTCGTGCGACGCGGTGGCCGACGCGGACAGTTGGGTCATCTGGGGCGTGCCCAACTGCGGCAAGGGCGAGCCGGGGCAGGCGGCGCACGTGGGTCACGGGGTGTCGGCGGCGCGCTTCAGGAACGTCCGAGTGGGGGTGCTGGGCGATGAGTGAGGCGCTGAGTATCGAGCGCGAGCGCGCCCTGGAGATCTGCGAGCAGGCGCTGGCGGCCTCGCCGGCCGATCACACCGAGGTCGTGCTCACGGCCGGCCGCCAGGAACTGACGCGCTTCGCCGGCAATCAGATCCATCAGAACGTGGCGGAGCAGGACCATGGGGTGCGCGTGCGCGCTGTGATCGGCAAGCGTATCGGCGTCGCGACGAGCAACGAGGTCTCAGAGCAGGGCGTGGCGGAGACCGTCGAGGCCGCGTGCAAGTTGGCGCGGCTTGCTGAACCCACCGCGGAGTTCATCTCGCTGCCTGAGCCGCAGCAGATGCCCGAAGAGGTGCGCGGTGTGCCGCGCACGGCGCAGTTCGGGCCAGCCGAGCGGGCCGAGGCGGTCCGCAAGGTGGTAACGGTCGCCGAAGAGGCCGAGCAGTCGGCCTCCGGCGCCTTCAGCGTGGGCGCGGGAGCCGTGGCGGTCGCCAACTCGCTCGGCACGCGCGCCTTCGACGAGTTGACCTCGGCCAGCCTGCGGATGGTGTTTGCGGGGGACGACAGCAGCGGCTTCGCCCACACCGTGTCCAGCGATACCGCCGACATTGACGCGGAGGCCCTGGCGCGCGTCGCTGCTGAGAAGTGCGCGCTTTCCGCGCATCCGGTCGAGGTGGAGCCGGGCGCCTACGATGTCGTGCTGGAGGAGGAAGCGGTCGGGGACATGGTGCAGATGCTGGGCTTCTTCGGCTTCGGCGCGATGGGCTACCAGGAGGAGCGCAGCCCGCTGTGCGGCCGCCTGGGAGAGAAGGTCTGCGGGGAGAGCGTCAGCATCTGGGATGACGGCCTCGACGAGCGCGGGCTGCGGCGCTCATTCGACTTCGAGGGCGTCCCCAAGCAGCGCGTCGAACTCATCACCAGCGGCGTGGCTGCCGGGCTGGTGTACGACTCATTCACCGCCGGCCGCGATCCCGATGGCGACAAGACCTCCACCGGGCACGCGGGGCCTGCTCCGAACCCGTGGGGCCCTATGCCGAGCAACCTCTTCGTCGCCTGCGGGGACGCCGACCCGGAGCAGATGGTCGCCTCGGTCGAGCGGGGCCTGCTGGTGACGCGGTTTCATTACACGAACGTGCTGCATCCCAAGCAGAGCGTGCTGACGGGAATGACGCGCGACGGGACATTCCTGATCGAGGGCGGGGAGATCGTGGGAGGCGTCAAGAACCTGCGATTCACGCAGAGCATCCTGGAGGCGCTGGGTCGGGTCGAGATGATTGGGGCGGAGGGCAAGCTGCTTGGCGGGATCTGGACGCCGGCAATGAAGATTCGGGAGTTCGACTTCTCCGGAGCGACGGAGTTCTAGGCACGAACAGCGTGGGCGGGTTAGCCAACCCGCTCCTACTGACGAGACCTGATGCGACACCAGGGAGATCGCCGCCGGCGCCGAGTCCCAACACACGGCGAACGTCAGTCTGGCCCTGGCTCGTAGACCTGGTCAGGGTCGAAGACCCTCTCGGCGATGACTTCCCACGCGCCGTTGCGTAGCTCGCGGAAGAAGCAGCTTCGGTAGCCCAGGTGGCAGGCGCCGACGACCTGCTCGACGCCCAGCAGCAGCGCATCCCCGTCGCAGTCCAGCCGTATCCAGCGCAGGTGCTGCAAATGCCCTGAGGTCTCGCCCTTCACCCAGAGCTTCTGTCGCGAGCGGCTGAAGAAGGTGGCCCGGCCGGTCTCCACGGTCTGCCGAAGGGCCTCCTCATTCATGTAACCGAGCATGAGCACCTCGTTGGTCTCATGGTCGCAGACGACGGCGGCCACCAGGCCCCGGTCGTCGAACTCAAGGTCATCAGTGTACATCCGCCCAGCTCCTCTGGCCTGAGGCTCGGGCAGACGATCCCCCTTCGCCAAGGCTACGGGCGACAAGGGGCGTCTGCCCGCACGATTACAGCCGGACCGGGACGCCTCGTGCGGCGAGGTCCTCCTTGACGTGGCGCACGGTGTACTCGCGGAAGTGGAAGATGCTGGCGGCCAGGACAGCGTCGCACTTGCCGGCGGTGAGCGCCTCGTACATATGATCCACGTTCCCCGCTCCGCCGGAGGCGATCACGGGGATGCTCGAGGCCTCCGAGATGCGCCTGAGCACCTCGAGGTCGTAGCCGGCCTTGGTGCCATCGGCGTCCATGCTAGTGACGAGCAGCTCGCCCGCGCCAAGCTCCTCGGCCTGCTTCGCGTACTCCAGGCCGTCCACCTCGGTGGGCTGAGTGCCGCCGTGGGTGTGCACGCGCCACTGTATCTCCTCGTCGGGCGCGGGGCCCAGGTAGGAGTCATCGCGGCCCTCCCGCGGAACGCGCTTGACGTCCACGGCCACCACGATGCACTGGCTGCCGAAGCGCTCGGCCGCCTCCGAGATGAGGCTCGGATTGCCGACCGCGGCGGTCATTATTGAGACCTTATCGGCCCCCTCATTGAGCGTGGCGCGGATGTCGTCCACGCTGCGGATGCCCCCGCCCACCGTGAAGGGTATGAAGACCTGCTCGGCGGTGCGCTTGACGATGTCGAGCATAGTGCCGCGGTGCTCGATCGAGGCGGTGATGTCGAGGAAGACCAGCTCGTCGGCTCCCTGCTCGTTGTACCATGCGGCCTGCTCGACCGGATCGCCGGCATCGCGGAAGTTGACGTACTGCACGCCCTTGACCACGCGTCCGTCCTTGACATCGAGGCACGGTATGATGCGCTTTGCCAGCATTATCAGGCCCTCCCGGTCGCTACGCGCACGGCTTCAATGAGATCGAGGTCTCCGGTGTAGATGGCACGTCCTGTGATGGCGCCGACCACGCCCAGCGGCTCCAACTCCTTGAGCGCTCGGATATCCTCCAGCGACTTCACGCCACCTGCCGCGATGATTCGCAAGTCGGTGCTCTCGGCCAGCTCGCGCAGGGCAGGGAGGTTGGGCCCGGTCAGCATGCCATCGCGCTTGATGTCGGTGTGCACGACCTCTCGCACGCCCAACTCCTGGACTCCCAGCGCGAACGCCAGGGCGGTCATATCCGAGGTTTCCACCCACCCCTCGATGGCAACGCGGCCATCGCGGGCGTCAATGCTGACGCTGATGGCCGCGCCGAAGCGCTCCAGGGCCGCCTCCAGGGTGTCGGGGCTGCCCAGGGCGCTGGTGCCCAGCAACACCCAGCGCACGCCGAGGTCGAGCGCCTGCTGGATGTCGTCAAGCGTGCGCAGTCCCCCGCCCAGGTCAATCGGTATGTCAACCGCGTCCACGATGCGCTCGACGTCCCTGAGGTTCGCGGGGCGTCCCTGGATGGCGCCGTCGAGGTCCACCACGTGCAGGCGCTGCGCCCCCTCGCCCTGCCAGCGCAAGGCCATCTCGACGGGGTTGTCCGAGTAGACCGTCCGCCGCGACATATCGCCGCGCTCGAGCCGCACTACCTGGCCCTCGGAGAGGTCAATGGCCGGGATGACCATCATTGCGCCTGCACCAACCTGGCGAAGTTGCCGAGGATGCGCAGGCCCACCTCGTGGCTCCTCTCCGGGTGGAACTGACAGGCGAAGAGATTGCCCTGCGCGATGCTCGAGCAGAACTCGTAGCCGTAGTCCGTGGTGGTCGCGATGATCTTCTCCTGCTCCGGTACCACGTGGTAGGAGTGCACGAAGTAGACGTAGGCCCCGTCCTCAATGCCCTCGAGCTGCGGACACGGCCGGCGCACCCTGAGCTGGTTCCAGCCGATCTGCGGTATCTTCAGCCCGTGGTCAAACCTGACGACGCGGCCGGGAATGATGCCGAGCCCCTGGTGCCGCCCGCCCTCCTCGCTCTCGGACAGCAGCACTTGCAGCCCCAGGCAGATGCCCAGGAAGGGCCGATCCTGCTCGATCACTCGCCTGATCGGCTCGACGAGGCCGCGCTCGTGCAGGCCGGCCATGCAGTCTGCGAACGCCCCGACGCCTGGAAGCAAGACGCCGGCGGCACTCTCGATGACCTCTGCATCATTCGTGACCTCACATTCGCAGTCCAGGTAACGCAGCGCATTGTAGACGCTGCCCAGGTTGCCCATCCCGTAGTCAACCACTGCTATCATAGGGGTCTCTTCTCGGTTCAAGTCGGGGCTGTGAGTGGGCGCGTCAGAGAACGCCCTTCGTGGAGGGTATGTCGCCGACGCGCTGGTCAATGCGGGTTGCCTGGTCCAGGGCGCGGGCGAAGGACTTGAAGGCGGATTCGGCGACGTGGTGCGCGTTGCCGCCCGACTGCTGCACCACGTGCAGCGCCATGCCGGCGTTGCCCGCGACGGAGCGGAAGAACTCGCGCACCAGCTCCGTGTCGAACTCGCCGACCTTGGGCGCCTCGAAGCTCAGCTCGCAGCGGACGTAGGCGCGCCCGCCCAGGTCCAGCGCGACCAGCACCAGCGCCTCGTCCATCGGGCAGCACGCAAGCCCGTAGCGGATCAGCCCCCGCTTGTCCCCGACAGCCTCGGCGATCGCCTGCCCCAGGACAATGCCGACATCCTCGACGAGGTGGTGGTAGTCCACCTCGATGTCTCCCTGGGCCTGGATCTTCAGGTCGAAGAGACCGTGTCGGGCGATGTGCGAGAGCATATGGTCGAAGAAGCCGATGCCCGTAGTTATCTCGTACTGACCCGAGCCGTCGAGGTCGAGCGTGAGTGCGATCTGCGTCTCGGTTGTGTTGCGCTCCACGGTTGCCGAGCGAGGACTCATGCTGTGTCCACCTCCGCGTTCGGAGCCGTTAGTTGTCGCTGTCGTCGCTGTTGTTGCTTCCGCTGCTGCTGTTAGCGCGGCTGACCCAGGCTTCCTCCACGCCCGGGAGCGCACAGGCGGCCTCCGGGAAGCCGTCGCTGCTGCTGACGGTGAAGCGGTCACCGAGCAGCACCTTGCGCACGGCGCCGGCACCCGCTATGCGCAGGACCACCTCGAGGTTGCCGGGGTGCCGGGCGATGAGCTGCCTGAGGTCGTGCAGGGCCGTGTCCAGGTGCTCGCTGGCTCTCAGGCGCAGATTCACAAGCCGCCGAGCGGGTGCAGCCGGGCGCTGCTGCGCCATCTGCTGACGGCCCCGCTCTGCGGCCTCGATGTTCTTGGCCGAGGGCTTGCGGGCGTTCTCCAGGAGCCGAGCCTTGTTGCAGATGAGCCTGGGCCGGTCGAACTCCTCGCCGTTGGCGCCGTTGCGGGACTGTCGCTCCACCTTCACGTCGAGCACGAGCAGATTGTGCTCTTCGAAGAGGTCGCGGTGCTTGCCGTAGGCGCGTGGGAAGACCGTAACCTCCGCCTCGGCGGCGAGCCCCTCGAGCGTAAAGAACAGCATCGGCTCGCCCTTGCGCGTGGTCAGGGGCTTGAGGGAGCGCACCATGCCCCCGACCAGCAACTGCTGACCTTCGGGGAACTCGTCGAGTTCGCTGAGATCGGCGGTGGTGCACGCCTCCAGCTTCTCGCGCGCCTTGTGCAGCGGGTGCTCCGACACGTAGGCTCCCAGCAGGTCCCTCTCCAACTGGAGCTTCTCATGGTCGGACATAGGCGGCGCCTGCGGCAGGGCCTCGCCTGCGTCGGCGTCCGGGCCCACCGCCTCCCCGAAGAGTGAGTTCTGTCCGACTGCCTGATCGGTCTGGTACTTCTGGCCGGCTGCGAAGGCCGCGGGCGCAGCGGCGAGCAGTGCCGCCCGCTCGCCGAACTCGTCGAAGGCTCCCACCTGAATCAGGAGATTGAGGGCCGCGAGCGGGACCTGTTGCGCCTCGAGCCGCCGAGTGAAGTCGCGAAGGCTGGTGTACGGCCCGCTCTCCTTGCGCTCCTCTTCGATCGCCACGGCGGTGGCGTGTCCGAAGTTCTTTATCCCCCCCAGGCCCCAGGTGATGCGGCCCTCGTCATCCACCTTGAAGTCGGCGGCGCACAGATTCACCGACGGCGGCGCCACCTCAAGCCCCGTGCGCAGACAGGCCGTCACGTACTTGGCGACGTCCTCGCTGCTGTCCATCACCGTAGTCAGGTGGGCGGCCATGTACTCGGCGGGGTAGTTGGCCTTGAGGTAGGCCGTCCAGTAGACGATGAGCCCGTAGCCGGCGCTGTGTGACTTGTTGAAGCCGTAGTCTGAGAACGTCTCCATCCGGTCGAAGATGTTGAGGGCGCGTGGCCTGTCAACGCCGCTGCTCACGCAGCCCTCGATGAAGAGCGGCTTCATCTTCTCCATCTCGTCGTGGCTCTTCTTCGCCATCGCGCGCATGACAAGTTCCGCCTGGGGCATGGTGAAGCCGGCCAGCTCGCTGGCGGTGCGCATCACCTGCTCCTGGTAAAGCATGACGCCGTAGGTCTCCGCGAGGATGGGCTCCATCTTCGGGTCCGGGTACTCTATCCGCGCACCGTGGCGGCCGGCGCAGAGAGTGTCGGCGAACTGCATTGGTCCGGGACGGTAGAGCGCGATCATCTGGATGATGTGGTCGAACTTCTCAGGCTTGAGCTGCCGCAGGATGCGTCGCATGCCCTCGCTTTCGAGCTGGAAGACGCCGTCCGTCTCGCCGGCCGAGAGCATCTGGTAGGTCTTCTCGTCATCGAGCGGCATATCGTACGGGTCAATCTCGACCCCGTGGCGCTCTCTGACCATCTCAAGGGTGTTGGTGACCACCTGCAAGGTCTTCAGGCCGAGGAAGTCAATCTTGACCAGTCCGATGTCCCCCACCGGGTCCATGGCGTACTGGGTGACGGGCATAGCGGCTTTGTCGTGCCGCCTGAGCGGGACCTTCGCCATCAGCGGCTCGTCGGAGACCACGACAGCGGCGGCGTGCACCGAGGCGTGGCGGGCGAGCCCCTCCAGGTGGTCGGCTATGTCGAGCACCTCGCGGGCTTGAGCGTCCTCCTCGACCATGGTCCTGAGTTCGATCACGGCCTTGCGTGCCTCGTCAACGCTGGAGCCCGGGGGAACGAGCTTCGCCAGCCGGTCCGCCTTCTCCAGCGGCACGTCGAGGGCCCGGGCAACGTCTCGGATGGCGGCTCTCGCGCCCAGCGTATTGAAGGTGATGATCTGAGCGACGTGGTCTTCGCCCCACTTGTCCTTGCAGTACTCGATCATCTCCCCGCGGCGGTCATCGGGGAAGTCGAGGTCTATGTCCGGCGGGCTGGACCTCTGGGAGTGGAGCATACGCTCGAAGAGCAGGCCGTACTTGAGCGGGTCAATCTCAACGATGCCGAGCAGGTAGGCGACGATGCTGCCGGTGGCCGACCCGCGACCGGGGCCTACCAACATCCCGCGCTCGCGCGCCTCTCGGCACAAGTCCGCGACGATCAGGAAGTACCCCGAGTAGTTCTTCTCCTGGATGACCTCAAGCTCGTAGTCGAGGCGCTCGGTCACCTCCGGCGGCATCTGGCCGTAGCGCCTGCCACCCCCCTCCTCGCACAGGTGGCGCAGATAGCTGTCCAGGTCGTAGCTCTGGGGGACCTCGAACTCGGGCAGGCGCAGCTCTCCCAGCTCCAGCTCAACGTTGCAGCGCTCGGCGATCTCAACCGTGTTGGCCAGCGCCTGCGGGTGATCCCCGAAGGCCTGGGCCATCTCCTCGGGGGACTTGAGGTAGAACTGGTCGCCCTCGAAGCGCAGCCGCCCCTCGTCCTTGCGCATCGAGTTGGTCTGAATGCAGAGCAGCACGTCGTGGTAGGCCGCGTCGGACCTCTCCAGGTAGTGCACGTCATTGGTGGCGACCAGCCTGATGCCCGTCTCGTCGGCGAGTTCAAAGGCGACCCGGTTGACCTGCTCCTCCGCCTCCAGGCCGTGGTCCTGTATCTCCAGGAAGAAGTTGTCGGCGCCGAAGATGTCGCGGTATCGCTCGACGAACTGGCGTGCGCCCGCGGTGTCTCCGGCCAGTACCAGCTTGCCGAACTCGCCCTGCGGGCAGGCGGTCAAGGCGATGAGGCCCTCGTGGTATTGCGACAGCAGCTCCAGGTCCACGCGCGGGTGGTAGTAGTGGCCCTCCAGGAAGGCCAGCGAGCTGAGCTTGATGAGGTTACGGTAGCCCTGCTCGGTCTCGGCGAGCAGCACCAGGTGGTAGGAGTTGCGGTCCTTGCGGGAGTCGCGGTCGGAGCGCGTGCGTGGCGCCACGTAGGCCTCGCAGCCGATTATCGGCTTGATCCCGGCCTGCTTGCAGCTCTTGTAGAAGTCAATGGCGCCGTACATCACGCCGTGATCGGTGATGGCCACCGCGGACATGCCGAGTTCGGCGACTTTCGGGGCCAGCTTGGGCAGGGCAACGGAACCATCGAGGAGGCTGTACTCGGTGTGCACATGCAGGTGCACGAAAGGGGGCGCCTGTGTGCTCATGTGCTGCGGGCCAGTCTGCCGACCGGCCCCTCCTCTCATCGCTAGTGCGAGGTCAGCCGCGAACGCTATGTCGCCGTCAGGGGCGCGGTGTCGTAGGAGGGCGGGTTGCCCAACCCGTCCCGTGGGTCGAGGCGCAACGGGGGAACGGACCGATTGGGCAATCGGCCCTCCGATTCGTAGGGCTCGAGGCGACAGCCGCGGGCCCTACTCCTGCGCCTCCGCCTCAGCTTCGCTTGCCTCTGCGGCGAGCCCTTCTTCTTCCGCCTCCGCTTCCCTCTCCGCTGAGGCTGCGGCGGACGGGCCGGCCGGCGCCTCTCCCTCGTCGGTGGGCACGGGCTCAGCGCTCTCGCCGCCGGTCACGGGCTCCGGCGTGGGCTGCACGCGGGCGCTCGCCTCGCCCAGGAGTCTATCCACCTCGATCAGCTCGGCCTGAACCACCGGCCAGGCCTCACGTTGCAGGGCATCCTGTGCTCCGGCGACGCCGGCGCCTGCCTTCGCGAGCAGCCGAGCGACGGTCTCCTTCGACGACTTGCGCAGGACGGCCTCGAGAACGGTGACGGCGGCGACGGGCCTGGCGTTGTCCACGTGCCCCTTTGCTAGCTGTATGTCCTTGAGGACCTCGGGCACCAGACGAGGGGTGGTGTTGCGCACGCCGGTATCGAGGGCCACCAGCAGCGCCGCGGAGGCCTCGTGCAGGCGGGGGTCGGTGGCCTGAAGAGCTCCCATCGCGCGCTCCACCTGCTGGCACATTACCGCCGCGGGCAGCTCCGCGCGCATAGAGAGCACGATGCCACTGAGCCGGCCCAACGCAGAGGCAGTCCGGTCCTCATCCCCGACCTGGGCTGCCGCAGCCGCCTGAGAGAGCACCGATTGCGCCGCGCCGAGGTCCTTGACGACATCCGGTGGGCCGGCTGCTGCTTCAGCCAGAGCCTGTCGCCGCTCGGCCTCACTGGCCAGGGCTTCCAGCTTGACTCCGGTCCGCTCCTGGTACTTGATGATCCTGTCGAGCAGCTCAAGCTGCTTCTCGCTGATGGTCTGATGTGAGGTGGACCCTCCTGCTGTGCCGGTGGGGGTAGTCTCACAGCCGACCAAGACAACGAGGAGGGCGGCCACGCACAAGGGCAGCAAGCGCTTCACCGACGATCAACCCCTTCGTGACACGGGATCACCTGTGCGCAAAGCCATCCCGCCTTGGCGGGACCCGCGTCCGGCGCTGGAAAAACGCATGGGCGATTATACGACATCAGACTCGAAAAGGCAAGCTTGTGCCCGAGGGCGGGATGTGAGAGAGACGGCAGCGCAGAGGAGGGGTACGTGGGTATGACTACCGTACGGCTGCCTCCCCGGGCTCTTGGCCGAGGGCCTCCAAGGCACTCTGGACGGCGGTGACCACGTTGGGGTCGTCGTCGCGCAGGCGTCGCTCCAACGGCTCAATGCCGGCTTCATCGCCAAGCTCGCCGAGGGCTCCCGCAGCGGCGCTGCGCACCGACTCCTTGGGGTCATCGAGCAGCGTAATGAGTGCGGGCACGGCGCTCTTCTTGATGCCGACCCGGCCGAGGCCGATGCCGGCGTGGCGACGCACGCTCCACTCCATGTCCTTGAGGGCCCCGATGAGCGGCTTGACACAGGTGCGGCTGCCGATCTCGCCGAGCGCACAGACGGCGGCAAGCCGCACCACCCAGTCCTCGTCCTTCATACACCTGGCGATGTGCTTCACGGCCTTGGCGCTGCGCGTGCCCGCCAGCCCTTCGACGGCGGCGTAGCGGATATCCTTGTTGGGGTGCTTCAGCAATCCCACGAGGTGCTTTATGCTGGATTCCTTGCCCACGCCGCCGAGAGCCACGGCGGCGTAGCGGACGACGCGCTCGTCGGGGTCCTCCAGACCGGCTATCAGAGGCTGCTGGGCGCGCGCGTCGCCGAGCTTGCCCAGGACCTCTGCGGCCCAACGCCGCACCGTGCTGTCTCCGGTCTCGAAGGTCTCCAGAAGGGCGGGGACCGCGCTGGCGCCCACGTGCGCCAGGGAATCGGCGGCCGCCTGGCGCACATCAACGCTGGAGGAGCCAAGGGCTGTGACCAGGGGCTCGATGGCGACGGTGCTGCGGATCTTGCCCAGGGCCTCGGCCGCGGCCTTGGCAAGCTCAACGTTGTCGCTGGCGAGCACTTCAATGAGGGGCTCGATGGCGCGCTTGCTCTTGAGGTCTCCCAGGGCGGTGACGGCGGCGCGCTGCACCTCGACGTTGGGGTCGTTGAGGCGCGCCATCAGTTCCTGGGCGACGGAGGTGTCTCCGATGTTGCCGAGGGCCTCGGCGGCCCACTTGCGGGCCGCCTGGTCGGTACCGATGAGGGCGTCGAGCAGCGCGGGTACAGCGTCGTCGCCGATATTGGCGAGTGCCTCAGCGGCAGCGGCCTGGGTGTTCTTGCTCGAATCGCTGAGCGCGCTGATCAGGGGCTCTATCGCCTGCTTGTCGGCGATACCCCCGAGGGCCTCCGCCGCCGCCATTCTGACCTTGTAATCCCTGTGTGCGAGGGCCTTCGTGAGCGACCCTATCGCCGCAGAGTCCATCTCGACGAGATCGGCGATGACCTTCTCGCGCGAGGCGGAACTCTTGGCCCGCAACTTGGATATCAGCGATGCGGCTTTGCGCTTGGCCGAACTCATAGATGGGAATGAGGAGGCGACTGCCCAGCAGTCGCAGGGAGCGCTTGCCACGAACGGGCGATTGCGACGCCCTCCGCGGCTACGAGCCCGGTCTCACTCGCCCGGGACGCGCGGCTCCACCTCGGGCTCTGCCTCCACAGGCTCCTCAGTCGCTTCTGCCTCCTCTTCGACCGCCTCTTCTGTCGCGCCCTCCTCGGGGGGGGCGTCCTCTGCGGCTTCTCCTGCGACTTCTTCTTCAGCGGCCTCTTCCTCGGCGGCCTCTTCCTCGGCGGCCTCGCCGCCGGTCGCCTCCGCTTCAGCGGCCTCGTCCGGTGGTGCGGGAGCCGGTGGCGCGTACTGGCTGAAAGCACGACGCACGCCGGCTACGCCGGCAGCCGCGACCTCTTCCAGCTCCGTGTACTTCTCGTCAATGTCGCCCACTGCACCGCTCACTGCCGAGCGCAGGCGGCGTATCTCCGCGGCGGCTTCCGTGTCGCGCTGCTGCGTAGCGGCCGAGTGCAGTATCGAGAGCTTCTCGTCTATGCCTTTGAGCGCCTTGAGGACATCGGCCATGTCCTCCTGCTGCACGGAGCGCTCAGCATCGGCAATGCCCTTGGCAACATCGCGAAGCTGGGTCTGGCGGGCCTGTGCCCGCTCCTCGGCCTGCCTGGCCTTCTCCTGTTCGTGGCTCTTCTTCACCGACCACACTCCCAGGGCGACCAGGGCGGCCAGGATAATGACTATGACCACCCAGGTGCCCGCACTGCATCCGCCGCCGCCCTCAGGCACCTCTACCTCACCGAAGAGGGTGTCTTCATCCTCTTCTTCCGCTTCCGGCTCAACTTCCTCTTCTGGCTCTTCAGAGGCTTCCTCTTCGGTCACGTCGTCCTTGTCATCGGGTGACATTCGACGACCCCCTTCGGACGAGTTTTCGCGAGCCTGCAAGCAGACCAAGACTCCGGGCGGGAGCCTCCGTCAATGGGCATTATATTGAAAACGGACGCATCCGTCAAGCAGAGCCCCCGGCACGTCCTGACAACACGGTGCGGGTAAGCGCGCGGGCGGCCAGATCAGTCCAGGCCAACGCCTCACAGCCTGCGCCCCTCGGTCTACGCCAGGCAGAGCACCACCGAAGCGCTATGAGCGCGGCGACCACCGTCATATTGCCGACCGCCGCCCTACTTGAGGGGGCGGACCTCGAACTCGCCCCAGGTGGCCATCGTGTCCCCGCAGATGATGAGAATGTGTCGCAACTCAGCACGCTCGCTCGCCCAGGCGATGGCCTTCTCCGCGTCCTCGGAGGCCCGGACGCGATTCCCGGTAGCGGTCGCCAGGGCATCAGCCAGGGCGCCATCGTCGGCTGCCACCACGACCGCGTCCGCGCGGCCGGCGCTGTCGGAATGTCCCACCGTGCCCGAGGAGGTGCAGACCGCCACCTCTCCAGGCGGCACCGCGAGAGCCACGCGGCCATCAAGCGGCGAGCGCCCGGCGCGTACCGCGACCAGCCGTTCGCGCTCGCTGATGAGGAACAGGTCGCCGCCGTTCTCGACGATGACCTGCGCGGTCTCGGCCCGCAGCGCACGCGCGACATGCTCTGCGATGGCGCCGGCCACCGCGGCCATCGGGCCGGTATCGGCGCGCTGTGCGGCCTCGTACATCCTGAGGACGATCGTGGGGAGGTAGCCCGGCACGGGCAGGGGCTGGTGGGCGGAGAGGAACTCAGGATGAAGGGCCGCGTGCGTTTCGATCTGCCGGCGCGCCTGCCGGACCGCCGCCCGCGCCTGTTGTGGCAGCCGCCGAGCCGCCAGGATGAGCAGGTCCGTCTCGGCCACCGCGACCTCGAAGGCGACCAGGTCGTCGGAGGCAAGGGTGCGGCGATAGCTGCGCGGCTGGTGACCTGTCATACTCACTCCGCGGGCGCCTGGCACTGCCGGCCTCGGGCTCTACTCGGCCTTGGCTTCGATGGCCGGGAGCCTTATGCAGGGGTCCGGGTCGGCGCTGAGCTAGGGCGGGATGCCCTCCAGCTTCAGAGGGGAGTGTCGGCAGGTGTTGGCCCGCTCCACGCGCCAGACGCCCTCGCCGCCCGCGGGGACCTCGGCCTCCGGCCAGTACCACGCGTCGCAGTGCTGCGGGTCCCAGGCAACCTGATGCACCAGCTGACCCCCGGCGTTGAAGAGCCGCGCGCCGCCGCGAGGTGAGCCCTGGTCGTTGATCTTGTGCGTGTAGTAGTCGCCGGTGTGACCGATGCAGTGAGCGTAGACACAGCCGATGCGGTTCGGGTCGTCGCTGTACCAGATGGTGTCCACGTCGCGGTTGTGACGCGCGGCTTCCCGGCCTCGGTAGAAGAAGTCGAGGTCGCCGCTGCGAAGCGCGTGGAGGGAGAAGGCGTGCTGAGTGTCGTACTCGATGTTGCCCCAGTTGCGACCGCGCTCGCCCCACCAGTCGCCGAAGTTGAGCATGCCGTACGCGCGCAGGTCACGACGGCGCTGGCGATACTCGGCCACCTGAAGGCTTGGCCCCCCTGTCAGACGATGTCTAGCATCGAGACATCTACGGATTCCTATCTATCTTTCTCCACAACCTCATATCCGAGTAACTTCGATAAATCCTTGAACTCCTGCCTGTAATCACCGAAGAAGACCGTCCGGTGATTCCCGAAGCTTTTCCAGTCAACGTTGTCAAGCAGTGCTTCTGCGTCAGTCCTGACCGCCACTTTGTTCCTGCCTAATACATCATCCCAGTATGGGAAAAGCTCCTCCCCGGAAACCGTCTGCCCTGTGAAAACAGATAGCTCTTTCTCATGCGTACCTATTTTCGCGACTGTTACGGTCTCACCTATGGGATAGTTTATCTGCACACAGGCACCAGCCGTATTCTCTTCCACAAAAGGCAAGTTCCTTATGACGTAAGGTGCTCTCCTTTCATCTCCATAGGGCTTGAACGTGCCTTCACAGTGAGCAATTATGGCTGTGTTATTCAAGGGGTCTATTGTGTAATCGCCCAACAGACCGGCGCTACCGGTGATGTAGAAGCCCAGTTGTTGGGTGAGTAAACAATCCGTCAAGGTCTCGGAAGCAGCCACTATACCATCTGTACAGAGTTGTGAGGTAGGTAAGCCTTGAGATGGACCTGCGTCGTATCCGAGCGGCGGCCATCCAAATCCTTCAGTAGTTATGGCACCGCATTCGTATTCATCCATCAGCTCTTTCATACCCAGGTATAGCTTCGCCGATCTCAGAACCTCAGGTTCATTTGTCCCTCGGAGTCCCATAGCTTCCTCAATCCACTTCTCAGCGACTTGACCTGCTTCTGCCTCATCTACTGCTTGCATCTTCTCGTCCAGCAGTTCCTTCTGCGGAATCGCCACGAATTCTGTCCCCAATGTTTCTGTCAGGTTGTTCAGGTAGACTTCCTCGTACTCTTCCCTGCTCGTTTCAATCTGAAGGGGCATGGGTTCGAAGTAGCCGAGCGTAGGCTGGTCTGTTACAACCAGCACGCGTAGCTCTTTCATCTTCGCCAGAGTATCGATTAGCTTGATCTTCCCTGCTATATCTTCTATTCGGCGCGAGTAGACTTCAGGGTCCTTGTCGCAATGTGCAGGCAAAAAGGACGTCAGCACTTTACTATCCTTATAAGCGTGAAAAGGCACCGTCGTGCATCCCGCCAAGGGACGTTCCACGGCCAGTATGGGTAACCCAACTGATATCAGGCCATCTGGTGGGGGACCAAAGACAAGTAGACCATCTAAGTCCTCCTTCTCTTCTTTGGCATTAGAGATGGCCTCTTCGGCTTGTACGGGTTCGGTATCGCCGACAAACGTCACACCGTTACACTGATCTTTGATACGTCCCAGTACGTCGGCATTTTGCATCACCTTCATATGAGGATGGTATTTCCCATAAGCCGCGAATCCAACTGGAAGACCGGCCGAAAGAAATACAGCACGGATTCTGGTATTCTCAGCCATTCTCTTTTCCTCCCTAAGGCAGCGGAGTGGCTCAGCCAGGACCAGAGCAGGATGGTGATGTGGGAGCCCTTTCCCCGAGCAAGCGCTCGAGCGTACCTCTTCGGGTGATACCCGAGTTCAGCGGGTGTGGGCAGGATCCGCCTGCGTATCGCCTCGGTCACGGGGGCATCGGGAGTACCATTCAGCACTCACGATAGGCTGGAGGCCGCACATGCAGTGCGGTCTGCAATGTCCTGCAGCGTAAGCAAAGCCCTAACGTCCGCTGCACCCCCCCGGGTACTAGGCCTCGACGGCTTTTCTGCTCTGGCCCGGGTGGGGCACGCGTGTGCTGCAAGCAGTCGCGCGACATCTTAGACATCACGGCTCAGCCTGTCAAGGGCCTGCCCATTACTGACGCGCGCGGGCATCGAGCGGAACTTGGCCGGAGGCATGTGGTACTCCGTGAAGATGTCTTCCTCAAAGCCCTCCATCTCACACTCCTGGATGGTGAAGACGACGTTGCGGTCATCCTTGCGGATGGCCCGCTGAGTGTCCAGCCCCCAGGTCACGTCGAAGTTCTCGCTTTCGGTCGTGTCAGCGATTCTGACCACCTTCTTTCGGTCGGACTGTCCCTGGCCCACGACGTCCAGCCAAGCCATGTTGTCGGCCTCCTTGCTCTCGCCCGCGGGGTCCTCGGCGATGAGGTCAAGCTGCTCGGCGAAGCTGGCGTCGGTGCCGAGTTGCTCCTCGGCGGCGTCGGGCAGCCCATCGCCGTCGGCGTCCTGGGCGGCTGCTGGAAGCAGGAAGGCTGTCGAGAGCGCGAGTATGCACGCCGCAGCTATGAGCAAGAGGATAGGCCTGGGTCTTACCATCGAATTGCGCACCTCACATGGCGATTGCAGACTGAGCTTGTCGCCCCTTGACGCGGTGAGGCTGCAGACCTTCGCAGCGACGGCACCGCAAGGCCGGGTCATTCGGCACGTGGCCTGCGCTGCCGGGGCAAGGAGCGGGATCGCGCGCGGCGAACATGCCGGTATGCGCAGAACGGAGACGCGACGCGAGCGCGTGATCGCGGCCATCAACCACCAGGAGACCGAGCGCATCCCGTACAACCTCATGTGGGTGCCGCCCATCGGCGACGCCCTCGCCGAGCACTTCGGCACCGAGGACCTGGATGCCGCCGTCGGCAATCACATCTTCCTGGTCGCGGGCGCTGGCAAGAAGCCGCTGTATGCCGACCCGGCGATCTACGGTGAGACCATCACCGACGACTTCGGCGTCATCTGGGAGACGACGCTGCGCGACCGGGGGCACGTGGTGAAGTATCCGCTGATGGAGCCGACGCTGGAGGGGTACGAGTTCCCCGACCCGGACGCGCCCGGACGCTTCGACGGGCTGGCCGAGGTCGTGGCCGCGCACTCAGATATGTTCGTGGCGGGCGTTGCGGGGGACTTGTGGGAGCGGGCGAGCTTCATGCGGCCGCTGGGCGAGTTGCTGGTGGACCTGTATGTCAACCCGAGCTTCGCGCACGAGCTGCTGGAGGGCATCTGCGAGTACAACCTGTGCACGCTGGAGCGCCTGGCGGAGTTGCCGCTAGATGGCATCTTCCTCAGCGACGATTACGGCAACCAGCGGCAACTGATGATGTCGCCGGAGACGTGGCGGGAGTTCATCAGGCCGCCGCTGGCGCGCATCTTTGCGGCGGCGAAGGAGCGCGGGCTGTTCACGTTGATTCACTCCTGCGGGAACGTCTACGAGATCATCGGAGACCTGATCGAGATCGGCCTGGACGTGCTGCACCCGATCCAGCCGGAGGCGATGGACGGTTTCGCGCTCAAGCGCGAGTTCGGGCGCGACCTGACCTTCTGGGGCGGCATCAGCACCCAGCACACGCTGCCGCACGGGAGGCCGGAGGAAGTCCGCGCGGAGGTGCTGGAGAAAGCGGAAAAGCTGGGGGAGGGTGGCGGCTACATCCTGGAGCCGGGGATCACGATCCAGGCCGACGTGCCGCTGGCGAACGTCCTGGCCCTCATCGACGCCGCGCAGGAATACCGGCGGGGGTGAGGCACGCCGCCGGAGGCTCGGATTGCGCGGGCCGGCCTCAGCCTGTGTCGCCGCCGGCGACACAGGCTTCGAGCGGCCCCTCCGTACGACTGGCGCCTCAGGCGGCTCCCGAGAGTAGCTTGCCAGCGTACAGGGAGAAGAACCGGTCCACGCTCGGGCGGAGGGCGAGGCGGGAGTTGGCGTCGCCGTCGCAGAGGACCGTGAGGCCGTCGTCGTTCACCCGCACGCACGCGGGCTCCGGGTCGCAGAGGGTCTCGTCAACCACCAGCGCCACCGCCATCGGGTCGAAGAGCGTCGGCGTCTCGTTAGGCCAGACCTCAAGTAGCTCCGTCAGTGCGCGCGTGAAAGGCAAGCCGCATCGCGCAATCCGCTCCTGCCGGTGGCGCTCGAGTTGCAACACCGCCGTCGCCTCCAGGCCCGCCATCACGATGGGCGCGCCGCTCTCGAACACCTTCTGCGCCGCCGACACGTCCGCGCGGATGTTGTACTCCGGGACCGGCTCCAGGCTGCGAGCGTAGCCGGTGTACACGCCCCCGCCCATCAGCACGATCTCCCGGACCTCCTGCGCCAACTCCGGGCGCAGCTCCAGCGCCGCCGCCACGTTGCTCAGCGGCCCCACCGGCACCAGCGTGATCTCGCCCGGCCGTGCGCTGATCATCTCCACCAGCAGCTCCGGCGCGGGGCGCGGGTCCGCCTCGAACTCGAAGCCCTCGGCCCACGGCGCCTGGTTGACGCCTTTGTCCCCTGGCACGCCGAGCGCCACCGGCACCTCGTCGCGTCCCGCCAGGTGCAGCAGCTTGGCCGCGATCTGCGCGCGCTGGTGGACGTCACCGCTGACGACCGTGACCGCCTCCAGCCGCAGCTCGTGGCAGCTCAGGATGAACGCCAGCGCGTAGGCGTCGTCAATGTCGCTGCCGATGTCGGTGTCGAAGATGATTGACCTGGTGCCGTCCGGGTTCATAGCTTCACCTCGTGGGTTATGGGTTGTGGGGGATAGGGAAT